>CAIXSC010000506.1 GCA_903921945.1 uncultured Planctomycetaceae bacterium | reverse complement strand
GTTCCAGCCGCAACTATTTGCACACGAAATCGCTGATGTACCGCGACGCGGGCGCCTGGGACGCGCTGATGGGCAAGCTGTCGCGGGCCGTTACCTTGTATCTCAACGCGCAAATCGACGCTGGCGCGCAGTGCGTGCAGCTGTTCGATTCCTGGGTGGGATGCCTGTCACCCGCGGACTACCAACGCTTTGTTTTGCCGCACATGCAACAGATCATCGGCGGATTGCGGCCTGGTGTGCCGGTGATCAACTTCGGCACCGGCAATCCGGCGTTGCTGCCGTTGCTCGCCGCCGGCGGCAGCTCGGTCGTTGGGATCGATTGGCGCGTGCCGCTGGACGACGCTTGGCGCACCGTTGGCTATGACAAAGCGGTGCAGGGCAATCTGGATCCGGCGATTCTCCATGCCCCGATTCCGTATATTCGCGAGCGGGTCCGCGAGGTGTTGCAACACGCCAACGGCCGACCTGGGCATATCTTCAATTTGGGGCACGGCATTTTGCCGACGACCCCCGTCGATCACGCGATCGCCACGGTTGATGCCGTCCACGAGTTGAGCCGCCATGTTTGAGCGGCGGTCGCTGCGCTGGCCGATTACGCTGGGCGTAACGATGATCTTGCTGCTGGTGGCGCTCACCGTGGGGTGGGTGCTGCTGGCGATTTCCGGCGCCGTCAAAGACCAGGTGCTGGCTCCCGTCTACTGGACGGCCCTCACCATCGGTTCGATGTTCTTTTCCCTGGTGTTAACCGGCGTCGTCTTGTATCTGGTGCTGGTGGTGAAAGAAATTCGGCTGAGCCAGCGGCAGTCGAATTTTGTGGATAGCGTCACCCACGAGCTCAAATCGCCGCTTGCGTCCTTAAAGCTCTATTTGCAAACCTTGACGCGGTATCCAGTCGGCGAGGCGCAGGCGGCGGACTTTCATCGGTCGATGCTGGAGGATGTCGAACGGCTGGACCAGCTTATCAATCAGTTGCTGGACGCGGCCCGACTGGAACGCCGGCCAGCGGCCAAAGAGGAAGAGGATGTGGAATTGGCGGTCCTGCTGCGCGAGTGCGCCGACGCGGTGCGGCTCCGCTACCGGATCGAGGAGGAGTCGTTTCAGTTGGCGTTGACGCCCGCCGTGGTGCGGGCTCGTCGAGTCGATCTCGATATGATCTTCCGCAACTTGATTGATAACGCAGCCAAGTACGCGAACGATGACGACCCGCGGGTGGAGGTTTCCTGCCGGCCGGTGGCGGCCGGGATGGTGGAAGTGCGGGTCGCGGACAATGGCCGCGGCATCCCGTTGGTTGCGCGGCGAAAGATTTTCGGCCGGTTCGTGCGGCTCGGCTCGGAATTGGAACGCGACAAGCCCGGCACGGGGCTCGGACTGTACATCGTAGGCACCCTGGTGCGTCGGCTCAAAGGCCGCGTCCGTGTCCGCGACCGCCAGCCGGCCCCTGGAACACTGTTCGAAGTCCACTTGCCTGGCGGACCGGCGACGGATGAATTCGGCGAGTCCGACTGACGGCATCGCGTGGAGTCCCACTGAAGGTATCACGTGGCGTCCGACTGACGGCGTCGCGTGACGGAAAGTCGCCGAGGGACCGATTCTTCCCGGTCCGGGGACTGAGTTAGAATCGGGCACAGTGTCGAGCCAAGCATGTGCGCCGGTCGTTCGACGCGACACGGCCTCGCCCCACATTCCCGCCCAAGGAAGTTCCGATGCGTTATCGACCCTCACGAATTGCGCCCCTGGCCGGATGGGCGCTGCTCACCGCGGCAACCGCTCTGCTGGCGATGGGCACAGCGCTGCTCGCGACGACGGCAGCGAGCGCGGCCGAGGCTTGGCCGCAGCTTCAAGGCGACGCGTTGCGTTCCGGCAATGCGGCTCATGTGGTTCTTCCGCCGCGACTGGGGTTGGTCGGCGCGGTGCCCGCGACCGACGGGATTTACGCCGCCCCGGTCGCCGACGATCGATCGGTATACGTCGTCGACGGCGCTGGTGTTGTTCGGAGCGTCGACCAAGCGACACTCGCCGTGCGTTGGACCTTCGAGACCAAGGGCGGAGCGGGCAATGTGAACAACGTCGCCGCCCCGGTCATCAGCGGCCCCTATCTGCATGTCGGGACCACCGCCGGCTACTACTACGTGTTGAACAAGGACAGCGGCACGCTGGTCCGCGAACTGGACGTGAAGGAGCCGATTTTCTCGTCGCCGGTCGCAGGCGACGGACGCGTCTATTTCGCGACCCTCGGGGCCCGAGTGCATGCCGTCGAGGCGAACGGCGCGTCGGTTTGGACGTGGGATTTCGTCACGGAAGTGATCAAGTTCGCTGGCAATCGTTGGAGCGGCGTGGATTGGCTGCGCGAGCGGCCCAACCGTGTCACCTGGCGCGACCATTTCGTGTGCTCCCGCGATCTTTGCTTGGTGGGCAAAACGATTGTCGTGCCCGCCGGCGGCCGCACGGTGTTTCTCGATGACGCCGGCGGGGCCGCGCGTCTGCGAGTGGTCGGCGAGATTCCCGCCTACGACGGTTCCGAGTATCCAGCCACGTTCGGGCAAAGCGCGGACGCGGCCGGCAATGTGTACGTGCAATGGCATCGTCGCGACAACGCCGGTCGCGTCGAAATCCTGAGGCTCGACGGCGATCAACTGCGAACCGACATTGTCCCGGGAACTCAAACCGCGATCCATCTGCCGGGGTTGCTCGGCTTCGCGCCGGTCAGTGTCCGCGACGGCGACATTTACCGCGTGCGTCCGGAAAATGGCCTGGGTCTTTGCCGCCATCGTGTCGGTCGGGAACAGCCGGACGTCCTCCACGCGGCGCCCGCCATCAGCCCGCCCCTGGTCACTCGCGATCATGTCGTCTACGGCGGCCTGGACGGACATTTGCATGTCGTCCCGATCCCAAGCGGCAAGAGTGCCGACGGAGCCGCGCCGGCGTCAACCGACAACCTGAAAGCGTATTCGCTGGCCACCGGCGGGCGAGCGGCGATCACCGCGCCGCTGGCGGTCACCGGCGGACGGGTCTTTGTGCCGAGCGAAGATGGCTATTTGTATGTGTTCGGAGCCGACGGGAAGCAATCGGCGCCAACTCGGGATCTGGGCGTGACACGCATTCGCAGTCCGCTGACCGGTCCGCTGGCCGACTCCCGCTACGATTGGTACACCAACTACGGCGATTTCGGTTCGACCAATGCCAACACCCAAGCCTTGAAGCCGTCCCTCCGGATGCGGTGGGCGCGGCGGCTTGAGGGCACCATCAAGCATCTGCCGGTGTGCGGCGGCGGTCGGCTCTACACGCACACCGCCGAGGGCCAGGTTATCGCGGTGGAGCAAGACACGGGCCGGCTGTTGTGGCGGCGCTATTGGCCGGACGTTTATCTGTCCTTCACTTCGCCGCTCTATCACGACGGCAAGCTGCTTGTGCCCCAGGCAGGTATGAAACGGTCGCTGATCCGCTGCCTGGACGCCGCCACGGGCGACTTGCTATGGGAGGCTCCGTTCAGCGGATCGCCGAGTTGGAGCCGGCAGTTTCCACCTGTGGTGCATGGTCGGCTGGCGATTTACGCGTCGGGCTCGGGCCAGTACGCGCCGCAAGGCACCGAAAAGCCGTTCACTTTCAAGGGTGTGCCGCAACCGGCTGGCGACGGATCGGAAGTGATGAGCTGGATTTATTCGAACGACAATCCGTACTACCCGAAAGACAATCGTCCGCTGCTGTGGGCTTGGGACATCGATACCGGGAAGCTCGTTTGGCAAAAGGACTTTTCCGAACATGGCCGGGGCGGCAACGATTGCGGCATCTGCCTTTTGGACGGCAAACTGTTCTACTCGACGTTTTTCGGCTACTCGGCAAGCCAGCGTGCGCGGCGGGGATTGCCCCCGGAAAACAATGGTCTGACCGCTTGCCTGGACCCCTCTAACGGCGACGTCGTTTGGCTAACGCACAAATACCACGTCACCGCCAAATGCACCTTGACCGGCAAAGACGGCCGCATTTACATCGGCGGGTTCAATCCGGCCCGCGAGGATACCAAGGACCGATTCGTCTGGTGCTTAAATGCCAAGGATGGATCGCTGGTGTGGCAATCCGATGCGATCACCTCCGCGCTGAACGTGGTCACGGTGGGCGACAAGTTCATCTTTTCCAACGCCCTTCGCGGCCGCGGTAATGTGTTCGACCGCGAAACGGGCAAAGTGGTCGGCGGTGTCGATCACAACTACGCCTGCTGCCGCTTCACCATGTCGGGCTCGTTCATCCTGGGAGCCAACATGGACATGATCGATTTGGCCGACAACAGCCGGTTGGTGTCGACCGGCCCCGCGATCGATTCGCGCGAATGCCTGGGCGCTGTCGTTTCGAACGGCCGAATCTTTTACGCATCGCAGGCGAGCGGCATTATTGTATCGCAAAGCTATGGCGAGGAAGCGAAACGCCTGCCGGCTTTGTGGGAACGACCGTAAGCGTATCGACGAAGAGTACCTGTTGTGATGTTCCTACGTAATGAAACGTGGTTGGCCGTCGTGGTGTTGGCGGCGATCGGTCTGTTTACGGCTTTGGGAAGCGACGGTTTCCCTGGGGGGAAAACGGCCGCTGCCGCCGACTGGCCGATGTGGCGCTGCGATGGTCAACGGAGCGGAGCCACTCCGGCGGAACTTCCCGAGCGGCTATCGCTCGCGTGGTCGATCGACCTGCCAGCGCTGCAGCCGGCATGGCCCGATCAAGCCAAGATGCAATTGGACA
This sequence comes from uncultured Planctomycetaceae bacterium, assembly GCA_903921945.1. Classification (GTDB taxonomy): domain Bacteria; phylum Planctomycetota; class Planctomycetia; order Pirellulales; family Pirellulaceae; genus CAIXSC01. Next base: position 6,009 of record CAIXSC010000506.1, on the reverse strand, counting down.
GCGTTTATGAGCCGGTGGTGCTGGGCCAGCGGCTGTTCGTCGGTTCTTCGCATGACGACAGTCTGACCGCCCACGACACGCGGACGGGGCGGGAATTGTGGCGCTTCCACGCGAACGGGCCGATCCGGTTCGCGCCGGTGGCTTGGGGCGAACGGGTGTGCGTGGCGTCCGACGACGGCTATTTGTATTGCCTTGACGCGGCCGATGGCTCGCTGGTGTGGAAGTTTCGCGGCGGGCCATCGGAGCGGCGGATTTTGGGCAATGAGCGGTTGATTTCCACATGGCCGGCGCGGGGCGCCCCGGTGCTCGCCGATGGCGTTGTTTACTTTGGCGCCGGCATCTGGCCATTCATGGGCGTATTCTTGCATGCCGTGAATGCGGAGACCGGTTCGGCGGTGTGGACCAACGACGGCGATGGCTCGATGTATATCAAACAGCCACACAATGCCGACTCGTTCGCCGGCGTCGCGCCTCAAGGTCCGCTGGTCGCCATTGGGGCCCGTTTGTTGGTGCCCGGTGGCCGGTCGGTTCCAGCTTGCTACGACCGCGCGACGGGCGCCTTTCAATACTACCAATTGGCGGAAAACGGCAAGAAAGGAGGCGGTTCGTTCGTCGCGGCCGCCGAGCCTTTGATGTTGAACGGCGGAGCCGCGTTTGACATCGCCACCGAAAAGTATTTAGGCACGATCGGAAGCCTGTTCGTGTTCGCCGACGGCCGGCTCTACGACGCGGGCGGAGACGACCTCCGCGTTCGCGATCTCGCCAGTTCGAAGCTGGAAACCGTGGAAACGATCGATCGCAAAGGGGTGAAGTCGACAGCCACGAAATGGGGGCTTCGGGAAATCGCCGAAATCGACGTGCCGCCTCTCACCGCGCTCATCAAAGCCGGTTCCCGGCTGTATGGCGCCACGGAAGGCTCGGTGTTGGCGATCGAAGCGCCGGGGGGGCCGCGGGCAGGCAAAGGCAAACAGCCGGTCATCGCGTGGAAGACCCCGCTGACGGGCGAAGTCGCCAGCTTGGTCGCCGCGGACGATCGACTGTTCGCCGTTACACGGGCCGGCCGCATCGTCTGCTTCGCGGCCGGGAAGCCCGCCAACGCATCCGTCGCCACAACAGCCGCCGGCGAGTCTCAACGGGCATCGCAGCCGGTATCGCAACCAGCGTCGCAACCAGCGTCGCAAGGGGCATCGGGTCGGGAATCGAGCCAGGATGTGAACTGGGATTTAAAACAGGATTTGAAAAAGGAATCGAGCTCGAATTCGAAACAAGAATCGAACGCGCAAACGCAGCCAGCAGCGGTTGCCGGAGCGGAAGCGGGGTCGAGCGAAGCGGACGCCGAGCGGATCGCAGTGCTTCCCGATGCTCTCAAGACGGTCGAAGGCTATGCATTGGCGTGGGGCGTCGAATCAGGCCGAATGGTGCTCGACCAGATGCCGGCGCAGGTTTCCAGTGGCAGGTTGCGATGGGTCGTCGTGGAAGCGGATGCCGCGCGGGCGAAGGCGTTTCGCGCGGAATTGGGGCGACGATCGGTTCCCGCCGCACGTATGGCGGTGTTGCTGGCAGAGCGGGCGCCGGCCCGTTCGCTGCCGCCCTATTTCGCCAGTGTCGCGGTGGTGGCGAACTGGCCGGATTCTCCGGAACGCGACACCGCCGACGTGCTGGCGGCGATATTCCATTCGCTGCGGCCGTATGGTGGCTCCGCATACCTAGGGAACGCGATTCCGCACCGCGCCGAGCTGGAGCAGGTGGCGCGAACCAAGGCCTTGGAGCAGGTGGCGTTCGCCGCCGATGGCGAGTGGCTGGTGATGACTCGGGCCGGGGCTTTGCCCGGCAGCGCGAACTGGACGCACGAGCACGCCGATGCGGCCAACTCGCGAGTGTCGAAAGATTCGCGCGTGAAAGCCCCGCTGGGATTGCTATGGTTTGGCGGCTCGACCAACGATGGTATCTTGCCCCGCCACGGCCATGGACCGCAACCTCAGGTTGTCGATGGCCGCCTGTTCATCGAGGGTATCGATTTGCTCCGCGCGATGGACATTTATACCGGACGCGTGCTATGGTCGACGCCGCTCCCCGGTATCGGTGAACTTTATAACAACACGTTGCACCAACCTGGCGCGAATGCCAGCGGTTCCAATTATGTCGCCACGCCGGACGGCGTTTATGTCGCCTATCGTGACGCCTGCCTGCGACTCGATCCGGCCACCGGCCGGGTGCTCGGAAAGTTCCAGCTTCCGCCGGCGGTTGCTGGCGGTCCCGCGCCGTTGTGGGGCTATTTGAATGTGTACGAAGATTATCTGATTGGCGGCGCCGAACCGGTATTCGACGCCAGTCTGCTCGCTCGCGCCGTCCAGTCCAACAAGCCCGGCGCAAGCAAAAGCGACAGCGATGACGATCGCAAGAGCGATCGCCCCAGTTCGTCGAGTGGCGGTTCGTCGAGTAGCGGTTCGTCGAGTGGCGGTTTAAAGAGTTGGTCGCCGAAGGACAACGATAACTATTCGGCGAGTGGCCGGTTGGTGGTGATGGATCGGCGGACGGGGGCCGTTCTCTGGTCGGCGCCCGCGCGGAGCGGCTTTCGGCATAACGGTGTGTGTCTGGGTGGCGGTCGGCTGTATTGCATCGATCGTTTGTCGGGGCCGCAGGTATCCAAGCTGAAACGCCGTGGCGAGGACCCGCCTTTTCCGCCGCGGATTGTGGCCTACGATCTCCAGACGGGCCGGGAATTGTGGTCCGCGGAGAAGGAAGTCTTTGGCACATGGCTTAGCTATTCCACGGAGCGCGATATTTTGGTCGAAGCGGGCCGGCTGGCCGGGGACACGTTGAGCGACGAACCGAAAGGGATGCGGGCTTACCAGGCGGCGAGCGGCGCGGCGCTGTGGACCAACATGGCGTTCAGCGGACCGGCGATGATCCATCATGACTCGATCCTCATGGCCGGCTCGGCGTGCGATTTGCGGACGGGCGCCCCGCGGATGCGCGAACACCCGCTGAGCGGCGAACTGGTTCCTTGGAGCTGGTCGCGGAATTACGGCTGCAACACGCCGATGGCCTCCGAGCATCTGCTCACGTTTCGTTCGGGCGCGGCCGGCTATTTCGATCTGTTGAACGATGGTGGAACGGGAAATTTTGGCGGGTTCCGGTCGAGCTGCACGAACAACCTTGTGGTGGCTGGCGGAATTCTGACGGCGCCCGATTACACACGCACCTGTGTATGCACTTACCAAAACCAGACCTCGATCGCGCTGGTGCCAGTGGACGATGCCGAGGTCTGGACATCGTTCGGCGCGCAGACACCGAAGGAGCGGCTGCGGCGGGTCGGCGTGAATTTAGGGGCGCCCGGCGATCGCAAGGCGCCGGATGGCACGCTCTGGTTGGAATACCCGAGCGTGGGTGGAGCTTCACCCGTGCTGGACATCGCCATCGAACCGGCCAAACCGGTTTGGTATCGACGCCACCCGACGGCGATCGTCGCCTCGTCGAGTGCTTTGACGAACGGTTCACCCAGCGCCGCGGCTCCTGGTGCCGCGAATCCAGCGGCGGACGGGTCATCCAAGAGCGTGGCAGGTCTGAGGACCGATCCGGGGCTCGACTGGGTGGCCGCATCCGGCGCCGAAGGGCTGCGGTCGCTTACCCTGAAAACGGGCCCGGAAGCGGCCGAACCGCGTCGCTACACCGTGCGGCTGCATTTCGCCGAACTGGGCGGTGCGAAACCGGGTGAGCGGATCTTCAGCGTCCGATTGCAAGGCGAAGCGGTCACGACCGTGGCCGCCATCGATGTGGCCCGCGAGGCGGGTGGAGCGGGACGGATCCTGGTGAAAGAAGTGCGTGGCGTGAGGATCGGGGAACGCCTGCGTTTAGAGCTGTCGCCCGCCGAATCGTCCAAGTTTCCCGCCATGCTTTCCGGCGTGGAATTGCAACAGGAGAACTGACGCGATGTCCCACCTTCCAGCGAAATCTCCGCGGCGCAGTCCACCGTCTGTCGCGCAGTCCGATGGGCAGTATGAATCGCATGTTATCGAGCCATCTGCCGCGGATGTTTTCGCGCCTTCTGTCGCGCCTTCTGTCGCGCCTTCTGACGCGCCTTCTGACGCGCATGCTGACGCGCCTTCTGACGCGCCTTCTGACGCGGACACTGGATCGCGTTCCGTATCGCCGTTTGGGTCGCGATCCGGCACCAGTTCCCAATCGTGGCTTGGGTCGCGGTTTCAGTCACGATTCGGGTCGCGGTTCCGATCGCCATTCGGAGCGACGTGCCAGTCGAGACGGGGTGGGCCTCGTACCGCCGCGATCGCGCGAGTGGCACTGGGGTGGTGGGTGGGCATGACGGTCGCTGTATCGGCGGCGTATGCGTGCAATGTGCCTGTGTTTCGATTCGCGCTCGAGCGGTGGCGGGCGGATGCCTATCGCGTGACCATCGTGCATCGCGGCCCTCTGGGCGACGCTGAGCGGTCGGTGCTCGAACGAATTGAGAAGCACCAGGAGTCCGGCTCGGCGAATCTAAAAGTTCGCGTGGTCGACGCGGACCGCAGCGAGGAACCAGAGGACCGTGAGCTTCTGGATTCGCTAGGCGACGCCGCCTTGCCGATGCTCGTCACTCAATATCCGGAGGCGCTGCGGAATCCGTTGCCGATCTGGGGTGCGCGGTTCACGCCGGCCATGGTCGATCGGTTGCTTGAGTCGCCTCTCCGGAAACAATTGCTCGACCGGTTGCTGGCCGGCGACACGGCCGTTTGGCTGCTGCTGGAAAGCGGCGTCACCGCCCCGCACGACGCGGCCGCCGCGCTGCTCGATGGCGAACTCAAGAAGCTCGCCGCCGAACTGAAGCTGCCCGAGTTGTCGGATTTGCCGGATGACACACTCTTCGCAAAGACGCCGCTGAAGCTTGCCTTCTCGACACTGCGCGTGCCCCGATCCGAGGTCGAGGGGCCGCTGACGCAAATGCTGCTACGCTGCGAATCGGATTTGGTGGAACGCGACGAACCGATGGTGTTCCCGGTCTTCGGCCGCGGCCGTGCGCTCTTGCCCTTGGTCGGAGCTGGCATCACGGCCGAAAACGTGGCGAACTCGGCGAAGTTCCTCGTCGGCGCTTGCTCGTGCGAGGTCAAGGAACTGAACCCCGGCTTCGACCTCCTAATCGCCGCCCCTTGGGATCGACTCTTGGAAATCGATGGCCAACCGCTGCCGATCGTCTCGACACGCAAGGCCTCCTCGGGCGGCTCTGAGCGCGAGCCCGAATTGGTCCCCATTCCAGCCGGCAACGGCAGTTCGAGCGGCGCCGCGAACGCGAGCAGCACTGCGAACGCGGATGGTGCTGCGAATGCGAGTGTGACGACGGCGGCTGGGAACGGGCGCTCCGAGCCGAATTCGTCGCCGTTGGCCGCGACCGTGACGCCACCTTCGTCGCCGCCGTCGCCGTTTCGAGTGATGTTGTTAGGGGTTGGAGGGCTCGGGTTGCTGCTCACCCTGATCCGAGTGGCTCGGTCCCGGAAGGCGGCGTCGCGTTGTCGTAGGTGAGGACGGGACCTATACTCCCGCGTAGTTTCGCAGCCGGTCGCGGCTTTCCCTTCGAGGTTCCGATGCGCACGCTGACACGCCTGGCGGCCCCGTTTGTCGCTCGCCAACAGACCAATCACGGCGACTTTTTTGGACGGCTAGGCCGCTCGTTCGGCTGCCTATTGGCGGTCCTGGGCATCGCGATGGCGATCCGGCTTGCCAGCGTGTCGTTCGAAGGTTCGGAATCGGGTGCGGCGGTCCGACTCCCGCTTCCATTCGGTGCATTGACTGCCAATGCGCAAGAGCGCGGCGGTAAGGACCCCGAGCAGAACGACAAGAAGAAGGGCGCCGAGAGCGGCGCCAAAGACGCGGCCCAAGACGCGGCCAAAGACGGCGAAAAGAGTGGCGGAAAGAAGGCTGCCAAAGACGAGGCGCCGCCGAAACGTTCCGATGCCGAACTGAAGGAGGAACGCGAGCTGCTTCGGTTGCTCGTGGATACGCTGGATCAGGTCGAGC
>CAIXSC010000505.1 GCA_903921945.1 uncultured Planctomycetaceae bacterium | reverse complement strand
TGATGGAAGCCGTGACATCCTTCCAAACGTCGTTGAACGCGAACGAACCGGCACCAGCAAGCGCGGCGGCGCCACCCGTTCCTCCACCTTGCGCGCTGGACAATGCACCGCCCAACGCGTGCGATTTGATTTCCCCCTTGGAATGGGCACTGACGGTCACTCCGCCACGAGTGGTCGTGACCACAAGGCCGTCGATGTAGGCGGCGACGACGCTCTCGATCTCATTGAAGGCGAACGCCGCTCCGCCAGCGCCGTTGGCCGACCCCGACAGTTCGCCCGTGGACCGTCCCACCGCCACTCCGCCGGCCACGGTGAAAATCGACGAGTCGGAGTCCTGGGCAGTGACTGTCAAGCTATCGACGCTCACCGCGTGTGAGCCATCGTCGGCGAGGTATGCGGTGACGTCGGCGGAAATGGAGTTGATCGACAGCCCGACCGCCAACGCCAGTCCCTTTGGTCGGGAAGCCGGATCGTCGGTCGACGGGCGGGCTACGACGACAGCGATTCCGGCCGCGACCGCCATGATATGCGCGTCGTTGTTCGCACTGACAGAGAGAGCGCCGGAAAGCGTAACGTTGGTGTCTGTCAGGTGGGCGTCCACGGTCTTGGTGATCGAGTTCATGGCGATGCCCGCGCCGATCCCCAGTTTGCCGCCAAACGCCAAGCTGCCGGCAACGGTTATGACGCGGTTCGAATCGTCCGCGGTTACCTCGAGACTGCCGCCCGTGATCCAAGCGCGATCAAGGTAAGCGGCCGTCTCGCTGTCGATCGTGTTGTAGGCCACAGAGCCGGCGATACCGCTGCCTCGGGCCGCGCCACCCAGGCCCGCCGCAAGGGAGATGATGCCCGCGGACCCCTCGGCTTTGACGGTGATCGCGCCGACATTCGTCAATGTGGCGTCCGCAATGAAAGCATGGGTGCGATTGTCGACGATGTTGACCGTCACGGCGCCGGCGAGGCCGACGTTTTTCGCCGAGTTGCTGGCATTGGTCGACAAGGCGGCCGCGCCTGACACGGCGATGATCGCGGGCGAGTTCTCGACCCCGATATCCACGCCACCCACATTGGCTAGCGAATTGCCGCGAATGTACGCTTCGGTGATATCGGCCACGACATGGGTCGACACACTGCCCGAGACCGCTTGGCCCGTCTTCTGGCCTCCCCTCGCTTCTTCCGCCCTCGCGTCGCCATCGGCTCTTGACGGCTCGCCAACTTGGGCCGCCGCCAGCGTTGCTGTGACGATCAGCCCCTCGTTCGCGGCCTTTAGAGTCGTCTTGCCGGTGGAACTGAACGAGCCCACACCCGTTGCGGGAGACGCAAGCAAGTGCCCCACGCCTGTGGCCACGCTAGGATCGAGACGTACGATCGTTGCCGCACGCGCGCTTGCGTCGGTGTTGCTGGTCGACAACCGGATCGTCGATTCGCTGACCACAGTGATGAAATAGCGTCCATGCTGGGTAAGTCCGCCGATACTCGCGCCACCGCCGTTGTCGTAAACGACTTCATCGCCATCGGTGAATCGATTGGCGTTCGCGACGCGGATCGTATGGTTGACGCCGTCGACGAGCGGCACAGCTCTGAACGGGACCGCGACCGTGTGCTTCGTGCCCGTCGCTACCGTCGCATCCAGGTCGATCGCCTGACCACGTTTGGCGTTGGCGAGCGAATCGGCCAGTCGGATCGTCGTCGAGTCCACAACAATGGCAAAGAACGTGTTCTTGCTGGCCAGACCGCCGACACTGCTACCTCCGCCGTTGCTATAAACCACCGGTTCACCGGTGGTAAGTCCGTGCAGGTAGCCGAGGTTGATGGTTTCGGCCGTCGACTCATCGCCGCCTGTCACCGCTGCCTGGGCATTGATCGCGATGCGGAGGCTATGCTGTTGGCCCGTGGCAACGGCGGAGTCCAAGGTTCTGTAAGGACCGCTCGCGACGCCGCTAGTCAACGAGGACAATCGAACGGTCGTTTCATCAACCACTTTGACATAATAAGTGTTGCCATTCGTCAGGCCGCCGATATTGGTCCCGCCACCGGCACTGTAGACGACCGCTTCGCCATCCTGGAAGCCGTGGCTGTATCCCAGATTGATCGTTCCGCCGGCGACACTGACGGCAACGCTGGGATCGAAAGCAACGCCAAAACCGCTGGCGGAACCGGTAGTCAATGGCGCCGATAAACTGAGCAAGATCGGTGTCACGCGAAACGCGTCGAATTCGGACGCCGCCAGATGAAACGCATTCGGACTGCTGGCATCGGGCACGACATAGTAGATCGTGTTGTTCGACAAGCCGCCGATCAGCGCATCCGTCGCGGCCGTGTAGACGACCGCCTGGCCCTTTTGGAATCCATGGGCATAGCCGAGGTCGATACTGTCATACGAACTGATGATCGCTGTGGCTGGCGACAATGGCCGGCCAAGATTGTGCCGCACGCCCTGATTGCCAGTGGGATCCAACGCTACTCGCAGACTATGGCTCGTCCCCGAACCGCTCGGACGAGTTCCCAGCGCCAGCACGACATTGTCTTCAGCATGGCTGGCGGTGTCCGCGAGCTTAACACGCGTAGCATCAACGCGGATGATGTAATAGGTTGCACGATCGCTCAACAGGCCTAACCCAGTTCCGCCGCCATCGTCGTAAACCACGGCATCGCCCGTCTGGAAGCCGTGAGCGTAGCCAAGGTCGATGCTGTCGCCAGCGATCGCCGACGATCCGAAACGCGGCGCGGTTCCATTCGACTCGGCAAGTGACCGCGCAAGTCCGATCGTCGTCGCGTTTATCCTTCGCACGAAATAGGTGCCGCCGTCCTCCAATCCGCCGATCGGTTCTTCGCCGCCGTTGCTGTACACGACCTGATCGCCCGTCGCGAACCCGTGGGTATAGCCCAGATCGATCGTTCCGGCGGCCGCATTCACTCCCGTGTTCGGGGCGACCTTGCCGTTGCCAAGAGTGACGTCGACGTTGCCGATAAGCGCCTTGGTGTCGCGGTTGATGACATTGACACCGGCGGTTAAGCCGAACCCGACGCTTGTGCCGATTGCCAAACCGCCCGCCAAATTGATCACTAACGGGTTGTCGTTAGCGGCGACGTCGACTTTCCCCGTGGCGGTGATCGTGGCTCCCTGGCCGATTTGCGCGAGCGTCGTGTCGTCGAGACCAATGTAATTGACCGCGCCGTTGATGGCCGTCTTGCCCGCTTTGCCTCCGGTGACGCCGAGCGCGACGGTCTTGGTATCGGCTTGGGCATCGACCAAGAGGTCGCGGGCCCGCACTGCGGCTCCCGATTCGATCACAGCTAGGGTCGTATTGTCATACAACAAAACCGAGAATGCGCCGCCAAAGCCTGATTCCTTGCCCGAGTTGCTGACGGTCTGCTTGCGATCCTGGCCCAGCACGGCGTCAAGCAGATTTGGAAAATTTCCCGCCAAGTTCAACGCCATGGCGTCAATCTTGGAGGTGACGCTCACATCGCGTTCCCCGGTCATCGCACCGTTCTGGTTAATCCTAGCCCCTGTTTCGATTCGCGCCTCGGCACCGTTATTCAGGGCCATAATATTGCCCGAAACCGCGAAGCCCTTCCTGTTGCCGGTAGCCGTGCTTTGAGCGAACGATGTGAAATAGTCGTTGGCACCTAAATTGTCGTCGCCCAACTGCTGAAGCAGTCGCGTCACGACCTGTTCGCTCGTTTTGAGCGTGTCCGAGAGCCGGAGGTTCTGCCACGGAATCTCGTAGGGTATTTTGGTATTCGCCGCGACGTCCAGTTTGCCGCCCGCGTCAATCCGCGCGCCGTCCTCCACCTTGGCGACCGCTTTGTTCGTATGTTCACCGTAGCCGATCGCGATACCGACGCTCAGTTTGCCATCCTCCGACAGCGTAACGCCGGGCAATTTCATCACCGCGGCCAAGCCTTGCGATGTCATATCCGGACGATCGACGACGTTGGCATGAACGTCGACCTTGCCCGTCGCTTCAATGACTGCCGTGCCCGTGACCTTCGCCGTCGCAAGCCCCGAGTGCCAGCCGAAACTTGCCGAGATCACTCCAACCGAATGGCCTTCCTGAATCGTTTCACCCGCGTTGGCGGCCGCCTGGCCGTAGTTTCGATCGCTACGGGTCTTGAACAGCGTTCCGATGAGCGCGCCAAGCGCGGAGGTCGCGTCAGGACTTCCGGCGACCGTATCGGAGACCACTCGAGTGGTTTGAATCGCGGTCGTGATGTAGTTGACCGCGTTGGATCGGATCGGTTGGCCATTCTGGAATTTGGTGGCGATCTTGTCTTTGTCCGCCATAGTTTGCGCGACAATATCCACATGAGTCGCTTGGATGCGTCCCGAAACCACGACGTCGGCCGTGGCGTCATCGAGCGCCATCGCGAACGAGATCCCGAGCTTTGAGTTATCGCTCGAAGCTGAGGCCTCGGTCGACATGTTCTTGGCGTTCGCCGCCCAGAGGTGGACATCCTCGGCGGCCGAGATCACCGCCGTTTGGCCGATCGTGACCGTCGAGTGGGAATAGCCTTCGGTCACAGCCCCTGAAATGGAAAATGGATTGAGTCTCTTCAAAGCGCCGACATTCGTCGTCTTGGTACTTGATACGAC
>CAIXSC010000504.1 GCA_903921945.1 uncultured Planctomycetaceae bacterium | reverse complement strand
CGCGGCCGGCACTGTTCGCGGCGCTCGACCAGGATGGCAATCGCCGCTTGTCTCGCCGAGAACTGGAACGACTCGCCGACTTGCCGCTCGCCGCGCGCTGGTCGATCCACTGGCCCGACGTTAACCGTTCCGCGCCCGCGCCAGCCTCGTTCGTTCCGCCGCAATCCGGCGCTCTGGAACTGACCTCTGGGAACGGCGAAACCGAGTCGCCCAGCGAGTCGGTTCCCGAACGCGTGAGCGGCGTCTGGCGAATGGCGGCCGGGAACATGCGACTTGCCGTCTTTCCGATCAACGCCGCGGCAAGCGGCATCGACGGTGGCAAGGTCCGCGTGGTTGCCGGCTTCCCGCCGGACGCGCTGTGGACCGTGGCCGACATCGATGGCGACGGACAACTACTCGGCCGGGAACTCGAAACACTGGGAACCCGCCTGCTTGAGTTCGATCGGGACGGATCGAGCGATGTGACGCGGGATGAGTTACCCGAGCTCGTATGGCTGGCGGTCGTCCGTGGCGTCACGCCGGCGGGGGCGGTCGGTCCGCCGCCCGCACTCGCCCGTTCCGTTCCCGCAATGCCTGCGAGTTCCACCGACGCACCCGTCAGTGCGCCGTCAGCGTCCGGGAATCCGCCCGCCGATCAAGCGATGGCGAACGCACCGGCACCCGATTGGTTTGACAGTTTGGATGCCAATGGCGATGGCCAAATCAGCCAGCGTGAATTCCCCGGCGAACCAGCCCTGTTCCAACAATTGGATCGAAACGCCGACGGCCGTTTGACAGTCCAGGAGGCCGATCGCCGCCCTTAAGTTTGGTGGGCATCGCAGCATCGACGCTCGTTGCCCAGGCCGTTGGTTTGTCCGACGGTAGACCCTCGCGGCCATTCTTCGAGGAATCGACGTCGGCCCTTGCCCGGGTTTGAAACACTCTCGAGGCGTGGAGCGGTCGCGTTCGCTCAGCCGCCACGCGCAATCGGCCGGAATTTGATATACAGTGCCAACTTGTCGAGTGACTCGGGACGCGGGGAAATCGATGGCGGGTCCAACCGGCCCGCCACCAGACGCGAACGTTTTCAGGGCGTTTCAGCCAATACGGAGCGGTCGAATGAGTCGTGTGATGAAATCCGTGGCAGGAGGGATGCTGGCGGTGGCGATCATCATGGCAGCGGGCGGAGCAGTCGCGGCGCCGAAAAAAGTGGCGACCGTGGAAGGAATCACCGAATACACGCTCGACAACGGCTTGCGAGTCCTGTTGTTTCCAGACAGCTCGCGGCCCACCGTCACGGTGAATCTGACAGTGCTCGTCGGTTCGCGTCACGAAGGTTACGGCGAGGCGGGCATGGCCCACTTGCTCGAACACATGGTGTTCAAGGGCACGCCGACGCATGCCAACATTCCGAAGCTGCTTAGCGAACGCGGCGCCCAGTTCAACGGCACAACCTCGGATGACCGGACGAACTATTTCGAGACGTTGCCCGCGAGCGATGAGAACCTGGAGTTCGCGTTGCGGCTCGAAGCGGATCGGTTCGTCAACAGTTCGATCCGCCAGGAGGACTTGCTGTCCGAATTCACGGTGGTGCGGAACGAGTTTGAGCGCGGCGAGAATTCGCCGTCCCGAGTGCTCTTCCAGCGCATCTCCGCCACGGCCTATGAATGGCACAATTACGGCAAGTCGACCATCGGCAACCGCAGCGATATCGAGCGTGTGCCGATCGTGGCCTTGCGGGCCTTCTACGCCAAGTACTACCAGCCTGACAACGCGATTTTGGTTGTCGCGGGCAAGTTTGAAGAGGCGACGGCGCTCAAGCTGGTGCAGACCCATTTTGGGGCCATCCCGCGACCAACTCGCGAATTGCCCCGGACGTACACGGTTGAGCCTCCGCAGGATGGCGAGCGCACCGTCACGCTGCGCCGCGTCGGCGATGTCGCGATTGCCGGCGTTGCCTACCACGTTTGTGCCGGTTCGCATCCCGATTTCGCGGCGGTTGCAGTGCTTGCTCGCATCCTCAGCGCCCAGCCGTCCGGACGCCTGTACAAAGCTTTGGTGGAACCGGGCATCGCCAGCAGCGTGTTCGGTTTCGCGCAAGCCCGCCATGATCCGACATTGCTGCTCGTCGGCGCCGAGATCGCCAAGGAACGCTCGCCTGACGATGCGCTTGCCGCGCTGCTGCGAGCGACCGAAGCCGTCGGCGAACAGGGAGCCACGGAGGAGGAAACCGCGCGGGCCCGCCAGCAGTTGCTCAAAGACTGGGAGCTCGCTTCCGCGAACACCACGGGCATTGCCGTTTCACTCAGTTCATGGGCCTCGCAGGGGGATTGGCGGCTTTACTTCTTGTACCGCGATCGCGTGGAAAAGGTGAAGCCGGACGACGTCCGCGCGGTGGCCGCCCGCTACTTGCAACGAGCCAACCGCACGGTCGGTTTGTTTTTGCCCAGCGAAGCGTCGCAGCGTGTCGAAGTGCCGGAAACGCCCGACGTGATGGACATGGTCAAGGACTACAAGGGCCGAGCGGCGGCGGCGGCGGGCGAGGCGTTCGACGTCGCGCCGGCGGCGATCGAAGCCCGGACCCAGCGTTCGCAACTCGCCAATGGCCTGAAAATGGCGATCCTGCCGAAGAAGACGCGGGGAGAAACCGTGTCGCTGACGCTGCGGTTGCGATACGGCGATGTCAAGTCGCTGGCCGGGCGGTCAACGGCTGCCGAGTTCCTGCCGGAACTGATGGCCCGCGGCGCGAAAGACCTGCCATTCCAACAACTCCGCGACGCGCTGGATCGTGAAAAGACCCAGCTTTCGTCGAGCGGCGACGCCGGGTTTGCGGCGTTCTCGTTGCGCACGAAACGCGAGAATCTTCCCGCCGCCGTCGGCATCCTCAGCCGGTTGCTGCGCGAGCCGGCACTGTCCGCGGACGAATTGGAAGTGCTCAAACGCGAACAACTCACGGCCATCGAACAGACTCTTTCCGATCCGCAATCGCTCGCTTCGAACGCCATCCGTCGCGCGTTGGTGCAATACGAGACCAGCGACCCGCGTTATGTGCCGACCGGGCCCGAGGCGGCCGCGCGCGTAAAGGCGTTGCGGGTCGAGGACGTGCGCGGGCTGTATGGCGAATTGCTGAACGGGCACAACGGTGAATTGGCGGTTGTCGGCGACTTCGATCCGGCCGCGATCGCCCCGCTGCTCGCAACGCTCGACAACTGGAAATCGCCGGCGCCGTACGCCCGGTTGGTGCGGGAGATGCCCGCGCGGCTGGAATATGGCAAGCAGGTGATTCAAACGCCGGACAAAGCCAACGCGATCTATCTGGCGGCGGCGTTGATGCCGATGAGCAACGCGGACCCGGACTATCCGGCGCTCGTGATCGCGAATTACATCCTGGGCGGCGGCTCGCTCTCGTCGCGGCTTGGCGACCGCGTGCGTCAGAAAGAAGGACTGTCCTACGGCGTCGGCTCGGGGTTCAGCGCTCAATCGCTTGACAAACGGGCCGCGTGGCAGATTCAAGCGATCACGAATCCGCTCAACATCGGCAAGGTCGAACAGGCGATTCGCGAGGAATTGGAAAAGCTGCTTAAGGATGGCGTGACGGCCGAGGAAGTCGCGCGTGCCAAGGGTGGCTACCTGCAGCAGCAACAGGTTGTCCGCGCGAGCGATGAACGGCTGGCTGGATTGCTCGCCGATACCTTGTATGAAAGCCGCACGATGGCTTACTACTTGGAGCTGGAAAAAGCCGTGCAAACGCTCGATGCCGCGAGTGTCACGGAGACGGCTCGCAAGCATTGGGACCCGAAAAAAATGGTGCTCATTACCGCTGGCGACTTCGCCAAGTCGAGTCCCAAGTAAGCGAACATGGCCACGGAGCCGCGTTCGTGATGGGTTGCGCCTGGAGCGTACTCGCCCAGGCTGGACTCGGGCCATCGGGCATTCAAACGTCCCGGTCGCGGCCGTTCGTTTTGGAAAGAAGCAACATTCATGCGGCTTCTCGATGAGCACAATGCGGCCGCCTACTTGCGGGAAGCCGGTCGAGTCGGCGCGACAGAACCGCTCGAAGTCCAATTCCTGTCAGGCGGCGTCAGCAATGTCGTCCTGCACGTGCATCGGCCTGAACGGCCTGGACGGCCTGCCACTTTTGAACGCCCTGAACCGCTTGAACGCCCTGAACCGCTTGAACGCACTGCAACTCTTGAACGCAGTGAACTTCTTGAACGCTCAGCAACCTGGGAGCGCCCTGAAAGTCCCGAATGCCCGGATGGCGACTTCGTGCTGAAGCAGGCCCGCCCACAGCTCCGCGTTCCCGATCCGTGGTTTTGCAGCGTGGAACGCATCTGGCGGGAAGTCGCCGTGCTTCGGCTGTGTGAAACGCGGCTGGTCGATCCGCCACCGGCCGCGATCGGGGCGGGGACCGCTAACGGGGAGTGGCGAAGCGGGCTTTCGGTGTGCTTGCCGCGGATTCTGTTCGAAGACCGCGAGCAGTACGTTTTCGCCATGACGGCTGCGCCGCTGGGGCACTCGACGTGGAAGCAACGGTTGCTCGGTGGCGAAGCCGACATCGCGACGGCGGCGGCCTGCGGTCGGATCCTGGGCCGTCTTCATGCGTCGACATGGCGTGACGAGGACGTCGAACGCGATTTCGCGGATCGCCAGTACTTCGACGATCTGCGGCTGGACCCTTATTATCGTCAGGTCTCGCGCGTGCATCCCGAACTTGCGTCGCCGATCGCGGAACTGCTCGATTCGCTGTCGGCCCATCCCCGGTGTTTGGTGCATGGCGATTTCAGTCCCAAAAACCTCTTGGTCTGGCCCGGGGGATTGATGCTGATCGATTGCGAGGTCGGCCACTTTGGCGATCCGGCATTCGATCTCGGGTTCTTCCTGACGCATCTGGCGCTGAAGTCGCTGCATTTCGCCACGCGTTTCGCGGATTTTTTCGCGCTCGCCGAGTCGTTTTGGCGGACCTATCGCGACACGCTCGCGCCGGTGGTCGGCAGGGACGAGTGGTCGGCGTTGGAACGGCGGGCCAACCACAATTGGGCGGCCTGCTTGCTCGCGCGGGTCGATGGGAAGAGTCGCGTCGAATACCTGGCGCCCGAGGAAGCGGCGATCGTTCGCCAACTGGCGAAACCGTTGATCGAGCAGCCCGCCGCGACTTGGGACGCAATGGCCGCGTCGATCCGGTCGGCCGCTCTTGAGCGTGTCGCGGGGACTCGAAGGCATGACGCAGCGCGCTGAATCCGTGGTGAACCAATCGATGTGTGCCACGACGAACGAAGGGCTTCATGACCCGCGAGGAGAAACGTTGACATGATCCGGCTTACGCGATTGTTCGCTCGGGAACTGCTCGACAGCCGCGGCCGTCCGACGGTGGAGGTCGAAGCGTCGGCGGGCGAGTTGACCGGGCGGGCGATTGTGCCGTCCGGGGCGAGCACCGGGAAGTGGGAGGCTTGTGAACTGCGCGATCGAGACTCGGCCCGCTACGACGGTCTTGGGGTTCGCCAAGCGGTCGCCCACGTGAACGACATCCTGCGACCGCTGTTGTTGGAGACCGATGTTTCGGACCAGGCAGCCGTGGACCAACGGTTGGTCGCGGCCGATGGCACTCCGCAGAAGACGAGACTCGGTGGCAACGCGTTGCTGGGCGTATCGCTGGCGGTCGCGCATCTTGGGGCGGCCGCCCGTGGAGTGCCGCTGTTTCAGCATTTCCACACGCTGTATAGCTCGTTGCCGCCGCTAGCCGATCGGCCGTTGCCGGCGCCGCTGGCACCGCCAGGGCCGTTGGTGCCGCCGGGGCCACGGATGCCGTTGCCGATGACCAACATGATCTCCGGCGGACTTCATGCCGGCGGCAATATCGATTTTCAGGACGTGTTGGCGATTCCCGTTGGCGCGCCCGACTACCCGACCGGTTTGGAATGGATCGTGCGGATCTACAATCGGCTCGGGCGGTTGCTTGCCGCCGACGGCTACGAAGGACGGCTGGTGGGCGATGAGGGCGGCTTTGGTCCACGATTGCCGGGCAATCGCGAGGCCGTGGAATATGTCGTGAAGGCGATTGAAAAGGCCGGGCTGCGGCCAGGCGCCGACGCCACTATTGCGCTCGATGTGGCCGCGACGCATTTCTGGGATGGCAATGGTTATCGCTTGGCTTCGGAACGCGGCACTTGCCTTTCCAGCGATCAAATGATCGACCGGCTGGAAGAGTGGATTGATCGATACCCGATTACGAGCATCGAGGATGGCTTGGCCGAAGACGATTGGGAGGGCTGGGAACGCCTGACGCGGCGGCTCGGGCACCGAGTGCGGCTGGTCGGCGACGATCTGTTCACGACCAACGTCGAGCGTCTGCGAACTGGCATCCAGCGCGGCGTGGCCAACAGCGTGTTGATCAAGATCAATCAGATCGGCACGATCACCGAGACTTTGCGGGCCATGCAACTCGCCCGCTCCGCGGGCTACACTTGCGTGGTCTCGGCGCGGAGCGGCGAGACGGAAGACGCCACCATCGCCGACTTGGCGGTTGGCGCCGCTGGCGATCTCATCAAAATCGGTTCGATCGTCCGCAGCGAACGGCTGGCCAAGTACAACCAACTGCTTCGCATCGCCGAATTGCTTCCTTGATCAATGACAGGAGCCTCGCCATGAGCGATCACTTATCCCGGGACATATCCACGTCGCGTCGCCGCTGGCTGGCGGGCGCCGCCGCGATCGCCGTGGGCGCGTCGAGTGGAATCGGCGCCCGGGAAGCGGCCGCCGCGGCCGACGAGTACCAACCGCAAGGCGGCGTAAACCACTCGATCGTCCACTGGTGCTTCCAAAAGCATTGGGACGTGGAGGGGACCTGTCGGGTCGCGAAGCAGTTGGGATGCAAGAGTGTGGAACTTGTCGCGCCTCAGCACTTCGACACGCTGAAGCGGCACGGGCTCGCCTGCGCCATCGCCGGCAGCCATTCGTTCACCCAAGGGATGAACAACCCGAAGTACCACGCGATGTGCTTGGAGATTCTCCGCAAGTCAATCGACGCCAGCGCGGCGGCCGGCGTGCCGACGGTCATCACTTTCACAGGCTTCGCGCAAGACGCAGGGGAGCCGGCTGGCGGCAAACACGCCGACCTCTCGAAGTTGCCGAAAAACCCGACTGTTATCTCGCCCGAGGACGGCATCAAGCACTGCGTCGCCGGATTCAAACAGATCATCGGCTACGCGGAAGAGAAGAAAGTCAACCTGTCACTCGAAATGCTCAACAGCCGCGTGGACATCGAGATGAAAGGGCATCCCGGTTATCAGGGCGATCACATCGACTACTGCCTGGAGATCCTCCGGCAAGTCGGATCGCCGCGGCTCGGCCTGCTGTTCGACATCTACCATGTTCAAATCATGGACGGCGATCTCATCACGCGAGTGAAGCAGTGCCGCGATTTCATCAATCACGTTCACACGGCCGGAAATCCGGGCCGCGGCGAATTGGACGATTTACAGGAAATCAACTATCCGGCCGTGATGAAGGCGATCGTGGATGTCGGCTACAAGGGATACGTCGGACACGAATTCATCCCGACTCGCGACCCGCTCGCCGGCCTCCGCGAGGCGGTTATCAAGTGCGACCGTCCAGCGGCGACGTGAGCGACTCGCGGCGGTCCCGTTGACGCGACCGCGTTCGAATCGCCGTTAGCGACTCGTTCGGCGGCTACTGGTTCGCACCAATCCGGAATTCTTGATCATGTCGTCGACAATGGTCGACGGATCCTCGGTCACAAGCAGCACATCGCCCGGCATGATGAAGTAGTCGTACTGCATTTCGACCGCGCGCTTCGACCGGTCGAACTCGACGTTCATCCGTTGCTTGCCGCCCGTCGGCGTCGTGCGTAGCAAGGCGATGTCCATCCGCGAGAATTGCTTGATCGCGCCGGATTTCACCAACAAGTCTTGGATATGTTGTTGGTTGTCGAGCGGCAGCGTCGTGCGCGTCGATTTGCCGTCGGCATCCTTAATGATCACTTGGCAGGCATTCGGCAGCGGCGCGGCATGGGAAACTTGGGCAATCGTTCCCTGGCCCATTGGTTGGGCCGCCCCTGGCTGACCTAAACCGGCATTCGGCATTCCGGGCTGATCCATGCCTGGTTGGGGGAATCCAGGACTCGCGAACGCGGCCTGAGGCGATGCGAATTGCGGCGGCGCGGTGCGATTCATCGCCGTCATGTCGACAGCTTGAGGACGATTCACAGAACTGGAGGCCAGGAGGTCGGTCGGAGCGTTCACACCACGCATCGCGTTACAGCCGATGCTGGCTCCCAATAAGCTGGCGGCCAACGCGAACATGGCGGTGGAAGCGAGCGATGCACGGAGTCGAGATGCGCGGTGACGGGTGGAGCGGGACGAATGTCGGACCATCGGAGCCTCGCGTTAAAGTTCGCGTAACCATCCTGGTTTAGCTGACCGTTACAGGCCGTAGGATCGGAAGATTCCGGCGGCACCTTGAGGTATTTCCGCGAAATGTTTCGATTTTGGCGAAAAGTCAGGTCAGGGAGCCGCGCAAAGCCGCCGTCCCCCCAAATCTTTCGCGTGGAAGAGGGCCTGTTCCGCCGCGCGAATCAGATGTCGTAGCGGATGCCCCAAGTCGGAACCATGAGCTTGCTCAGCGTTCGGTTCATCGGTCCGTGTGAGTGTTCCCCAGGCCCAACCGCCGCTGGATGAGATGCGGTCTGTTAAGTTGCCGGAGAGTAGGTTGGGAATCGCAGGACCGGGCGGGCGGGACGGAGCAGGGGGGAGTGCCAAATCGGCGATCGCCGCATGGAGCCGCTGAGCCTCTTGGCGAGCCGACTCGCAGGATGCCGCCGGCCATGCGGCGATGAATTCATCGCCGCCCCAGCGAGCAACCGTTTGGCGCCGGTCGGCGGCGACACGGAGCCGCTGGCCGACGAGGCGAAGCCAGCCGTCTCCGGCTTCCATGCCGCCCGCTCGATTGATGGCGCCCAGGCCATCGAGATCCAGTACCATGACTGCCCAGGTGTGCGGCGTGGTGGCTGGACAGCGGAGTTCGGTGGCGAAGCGAGTTTCCCAGTCGTGGCGGGAACCGAGGCCGGTTAGGTAGTCTGTCGCAGCGGTCGCCAGGGCGGCCTTGGCTGCTTCGCGCGCTTCGAGCAACTCTTGGCGTTGCCCGGCAAGTTCACATTGCAATCGCGCGACTTCGACGAGCGTTTGAACCAGGGCCACGAGCGTTTCCGGAGACTGGTTGCCGCTGACTTCCAGTTGGAAACGCGCGGCGTCGACGGGGTGTTCCGCGGTGCAAAAACCATTGGAAGTGGGTGACGGAGTCGGTCTTGGCGTCGGTCTTGGCGGTGGTGACGCGGCTGGAATCGGCGCGGGCGGCGACGGACCGATCACGGTCCAGCGCATCGGGCGGTCGAACGATTCACGATCGCCTTCAGGCAACTCGACGAGAAGTTGGCAGTGCGGGTCCTCGGGACCGACGAGCGTTACGCGATTGGCCTCGACGGCCGATTGAAGCCATTGGCGGAGCGGGGACGCGGGCAGTCGATCGAGCGGCGGCGCGACGTGGATGATGAAGTGGCCGTTCATGGGTGAGATTCCATGGGTGAGATCCCGATGCTGTCAACGGTTCGGACCGCCGCGAGTCGCCGCCTACTCGTCATTCTCCCCTGTCGATGGTTAGAATCGCCGCCGCCGCGAGCGGTCGGTTGGCGGGGTGTGGACCGGAACGGTAGTTTGCCGCTCGGAGTCGCGGCGGGAAAGGTGTTGCATGAATGCTGTGGCGGCCGACTTCGGCCCGGCGCCTTCGCTTTGGAAGCGGCGCCATCTGTTGGATTTGGAAAGCTTGTCGGCGCCGGAGCTCCTCTGCGTGCTCGACACGGCGGCTCGTTTCAAGCAGGCGACAAACGGCTGCCGGTCGAAGCTTCCGGTGCTCACGGGGAAGACGACCTGCAACCTTTTCTTCGAAAACTCGACGCGGACCCGAACGAGTTTTTCGCTGGCCGCCCGTCGGTTGGGCGCGGACACGGTGGAGTTCGCGGCGTCGAGCAGCAGCTTGTCAAAGGGCGAGACGTTTATCGACACGGCGAAGAACATTCAGGCGATGAATGTCGACGCCTTGGTGATTCGGCACGTGTCGCCCGGCACGCCGCACATCCTGTCGAACAATCTGCAATGCTCGGTGATCAACGCGGGCGACGGGGCGCACGAGCATCCGACCCAAGGCTTGCTCGACATCATGACGATCCGCGAGCATCGCGGGTCGCTGGAGGGGCTGACGGTCGCCTTGGTGGGAGACATTGCCCACAGCCGCACCGCGCGATCCAACATTTGGGGGCTCAAGCGGCTTGGCGCCCATGTGATTGTCTGCGGTCCCGCGACGCTGGTGTCCCGGGCGTGGGAATCGTTCGGAGTGGAAGTGGCGTACAGCCTGGATGAAATCCTTCCCCGCTGCGACGTGCTTAACCTGTTGCGGGTGCAGTTCGAGCGCCAGACCACGCGGCCGTTTCCGTCGGTGCGCGAGTACGCGTTGCTGTACGCGATGAATCGGGAACGGATGGCGCGTGCCAAGCCGAACATCCTCATCATGGCGCCCGGGCCGATCAATCGCGGCGTCGAGATCACGCCGGATGTCGCCGACGGTCCGCAATCGGTGATCCTTGATCAAGTCACGAACGGGCTTGCCGTGCGGATGGCCGTGCTGTGGCTTGTCACCAGCCAGGGAGAGTAAGTTCGATGGAGCGGTTACTGATCCAAAACGGCCGAGTGATCGATCCTAGCCAGGGACTCGACCGCGTCGCGGACGTGCTGGTTGAGAAGGGGAAGATCGCTGGCTTTGATCTGAAGGTTTCGGGCGACTGCCAGATCATCGACGCTTCGGATTGCATCGTTTCGCCCGGCCTGATCGATCCGCATGTGGAGCTACGCGAACCTGGCTGTGAGGAAGACGAGACGATTGAAACGGGCACCGCCGCCGCGCTCGCCGGCGGTTTTACTTCGATCGGCTGTTTGCCGAATTCCGAGCCGCCGATCGACACGCAAGCCGGCGTCGAATTCGTCCGGCAAAAGGCGGCGCGGGCGCGGAACGTCAACGTTTATGTTGTCGGCTGCGTGAGCAAGAACCGCGAGGGGAAAGAGTTGGCCGAAATGGGGTCGCTCGTCGAAGCGGGCGCTGTGGCGTTTAGCGACGCGCCGCGACCGATCCATAACACCGACCTGCTCCGCCGCGCGTTCGAGTACAGCTTGATGTTCAAGCGGCCGATTTTCGATCGGCCCGAAGTGCTTGAGCTCACACATGGCGGCGTGATGCATGAGGGACGCACATCGCTTGTGCTGGGACTGCCGGGGATTCCGGCCGCCGCGGAGGAGCTGGCCGCCAGCCGCGATTTGCGATTGGCCGAGGCCACGGGGGGCCGCCTTCATCTGGTCAACATTTCGACGACCGGGGCTGTGGAGCTTGTCCGTCGGGCCAAGGCCCGAGGCGTCAAAGTGACCGCGTCCGTCGGTATTGCCAATCTCGTGTTCACGGATGAACGGCTCCGCACCTTCGATTCCCACTACAAGGTGAACCCGCCGCTTCGCTCGTCCGACCATGTGGAAAGCCTGCTCGCCGGACTCGCCGATGGCACCATCGACGTGATCGCCAGCGGCCACGCGCCGCGGGCGGTCGAGAAGAAAATGCGGGAACTTGATCAAGCGCCGTTCGGCATGAATCTGCTGGAGATGACGCTCGCGCTCGTCAACATGCACTTGGTGGTTCCTGGATTGCTTGACTGGCCAGCCGCGATCGCGCGTTTGTCTTGCAATCCGGCTCGCCTCCTGGGCATTCCCAAAGGCACGCTCCGTCCAGGCGCCGATGCGGATATCGCGATCATCAACCCGCAAGCGCGTTGGACGGTCGCCTCGCGGCAGTTGAAATCGAAGAGCGACAATGCGCCGCTGTGCGGCGTCGAACTGCTCGGCCGCGTCGAGCACGTCGTTGTGGGAGGCGTGTTAAGGTTTTAGGGTTCAGGTGGCGGAACCCGTTCAGGGGCCGCTCAACCATCCGCTGCCGAAGCGCGCCCGATGTTTCCAACTTTTTCCGGGAGATCGATCGAGCTACAGGGCAAGCGATCAGGACCGCTAGCCGGGGACCAACACCGATCGACACGGAAGTCGAAAGAATCAACGACGCACGGAGCGGTTGGAAAAAATGGGTTCCAGGAAACGGGCGGATCGAGCGAATCATTCGCGTTCCCATCCGCGACCATCCGCGTTATCCGTGGTCGCCCCTTTTGGATCGCGCCGTTCGGACCGCGCCGTTCGGACCGCGGCATTGGGATGGCGCCGTTCGCATTTTCACCTCTTCGGAATTTGAGACTTGGGAGAACGTTGCATGCGGCGGATAGCTCGGTCATTCGTCTTCGCGTTGGTGGCTGCTGTCACAACGGCCATGTGTTGGTCCGGCCACTTGCCGGTCGCGAACTTCGTTCATGCGGACGATTCCTGGCGCGCTGAGGGGAGCCAGGGAGTCGTGGTGGCCGGCGGGCCGGGCCCCGAGGCGGCCGAAGCCGGAATTGCCGTCTTGAAGGATGGGGGCAACGCGGTCGACGCTACGGCGGCCACTTTGTTGGTGTTGTCGGTCATCGACCCGGGGAATTTCTGTTTTGGCGGCGAGGTGCCGTGGCTGGTGTATGACGGTGAGCGGAAGACGGTCGAGGTGTTGGCGGGGCAGGGCGTCGCCCCGCGACTGGCAACTCGCGAGCATTTCGCGGCCAAAGGCGGCATTCCACCGACTGGAATTGAACCGGCGGCTGTGCCAGCGGCACTGGACGCGATCCTGACCGCGTTGGATCGCTACGGGACGATCACCTTTACGCGCGCGGCGCAGCCGATGTTGGTGGCGCTTGGCAACCGCCCGGACCCGTGGTGTGGCGACTTGGCGAAGACGATTCGCGAGCTGATCGACGTGGAGAAGACGGCGACGGACCGGCGCCAGGGGCTGCGTCGAGTGGCCGACCACTTTTATCGCGGACCGATCGCCTGGCGGATCGACAAATGGTCCCGAGCCTCGGGCGGGCTGCTGCGATACGCGGACCTGGCCACGCACACGACGCGGATCGAGCAACCGGTCACGGGAGAGTACCGGGGGCTGACGGTGGTCAAGTGCGGCATCTGGACGCAGGGGCCGATGTTGCTGCAAACGCTGCAACTGCTAGAAGGCTTCGAGCTCGCGCCGCTGGGGCCGACCGACCCGCAGTGCGTGCATTTAGCGGTGGAGTCGTTGAAGCTGGCGCTGGCGGACCGCGACGCGTACTATGGCGACCCCTTGTTTTCGGATGTGCCGCTTCGCGAATTGCTGGCGCCTTCCTACGCGGAGACGCGGCGGTCGCTGATCGACCGCGGCCGGGCGTCGCGCGAGTTGCGTCCTGGCGATCCGCTCACCGCAAGTCCGCTCAAGTCCCCTGCGGCGAAGCCTGCGGCGGGCGCTGGTGGACCGCAGCGGGACACGACGACATGCTTGGTGGCCGACCGGTTCGGCAATGTGGTCGCCGCGACTCCTAGTGGTTGGGGAGGAACCACCGCGGGCGACACGGGTGTGCAGCTTGGCTCGCGCCTTCGCAGCTTGACGATGGAAGCCGGCCATGCGAACGAAGTTCTGCCGGGCAAACGCCCGCGGATCACGCTGACTCCGACGATCGTGCTGAAAGATAACCGTCCGGTGCTGGCGGTCAGTGTGGCCGGCGGCGACCTGCAAGACCAAGTGTCGCTGCAAATGTTGCTGGCGACGATCGACTTTGCACGCTCGCCAGCCCAGGCGGTAACACTGCCGCGATACAGCACAGCGCATCACATCGGCTCGTTCAGCCAGCCGCCCGCAAAGCTTGGAAGCTTGACCATCAACCCCGAGGCGGGCCCCGCAGTGCTCGAGCGGTTGAAAGCCCTAGGCCACGAGGTATCGGAATCGGCAGGTCCGATTGGCCATCCGTGTGTGCTGCGGATCGATCCCGTGACGGGACGTAAGGAGGCGGCCGGCGACCCGCGCGCCAAGCGTCATGCACGGGCGCATTGAGCGACGCGCGATCCGAGATTCGCGGTGCGGGATGCGGGATGCGGAATGTGGAATGCGGAATGCGGAATGCGGAATGCGGAATGCGGAATGCGGAACGCGGAACGCGGAATGTGGAATGTGGAATGTGGAATGTGGAATGTGGAATGTGGAATGTGGAATGTGGAATGTGGAATGTGGAATGT
>CAIXSC010000503.1 GCA_903921945.1 uncultured Planctomycetaceae bacterium | reverse complement strand
TCGACGAGCGGGCGTATTCCGAAGGTGTTCGACGAGCGGGCCTTTCGATCGCGGCGTCCTGTTGGTTTTTGTTCCGTTCAGTCGAATAGCCAGCGTTGCCCCGAGGCGGGAAGCGGTCGACGGAAGCGGTCGGCGGTTAACGGCGGCCGCGAAATGCTCAGTCCATACCTTGCGGCGAACAATCGGAACGACGCGGCGATTTGATCCGCGATCGGGCCGCTTCCCCGCATCCGTTCGCCAAACCGGCTGTCGTACATTTTCCCGCCGCGAGTCGCTCGAATACGTGTCTCTACTTTCGAAGCCTCGGCGGGACGCACGCGATGTAACCACTCCAGAAAGACCGGCTCGACGGTCAGCGGCAGCCTGAGCAGGATGTAGCCTGCCGAAACGGCCCCCGCCTCTTTCACCGCCTGAAGAATCCTGGGGATCTCGTGATCGGTCAGTCCAGGCACAACCGGCGCGACGAGCACGGTGACGGGAATCCCGGCCCGCGACAATTCAGTGATGGCGCGAAGTTTGGCTTCGGGGCTGCTCGTTCGCGGTTCCATCACGCGACTAAGCGACTGATCGAGTGTCGTGACGCTCAACGACACGCTGGCCGCCTGCTGCGCTGCGAGCGGCGCCAATAAATCGATATCGCGAGTCACTAGCGCGTTCTTGGTGACAATGGCGAGCGGTTGACGCGCTTCCAACGCCACCTGCAGGCAACGCCGCGTCAACTCCAGCTTCCGCTCGATCGGCTGGTAACCATCGGTGACGCCTGAAATCGCCACCGTATCGGGGCGATAGCCGTCCCTTCCGAGCCATTCCCGAAACAGCTCGGGAGCCCGCTCCTTCACAAAAATCCGCGTTTCGAAATCCAATCCCGCACTGAGATCCAGGTATTCGTGGGTCGGCCGCGCGAAACAGTAACTGCATCCGTGAGCACAGCCGCGATACGGGTTCAGGCTGTAGCGGAACGGAATGTCCGGGCTGTCGTTCTCGCTAATGACCGACTTGGCGTCATCCACGAAGTATTCGGTGGCAATCCCCCGCCGCGCTTCGACCGCATCAGGGTCGTTTTCCAGATAGTCGAGTTCCTCGGCGAAATCGATGCGGGCGAACCGATTTGCCGGATTGGTCGCGGCTCCACGACCGCGCGGAGCGGGAGAACGCGGTTCGCCTCCACCCGCCTGTTCCAAACCGCTCATGCCGAGTCGTCTCCTTGCGGATGCGTCGTCCGCGGCAGTCGCTTGGAGTCGCGCATCGGCCAAGGTTCCCGGACGGCGACGGCCAGGTTACTGAAAACCTTTCTTCACTTCGGGGCGCAGGAGCACCACGATGGACCAGATTCCCAGAGGCAAGCCAAACACGCAACAGGGAGATGTCCCGGGAATCATCGCCAGGATCGCGGCCGCGAACGCGAGCGGATAGTATCGCAACCGCAGCATCGATACGCTGCCGGCGATACTTACTCCGCAAAACAGGATGCCAATCGCGCTCATCACTATCCCGAAGCGGCCAGTGAAATCGATCATTTCGCCAAGCATGGCGTTTACTTCCCGAGTGGGCGGAGCTACTTGGGGAGTGAACTCGATACCCATCTCCTCGGCCCGCTTCCGACGCTCCCTTTCCATTTGCGCATTCATTTGCTCTTGCAGCGTCGTGGCTTGCTGCATCATTTTCGGCACGGTGTCCTTAAACACCACCGAATGTGCCAATCCATAAACAGCATGGAGTGCCCCGAGAATCGCCAGCACGAGGAGACAGATCGCTGGCGCCTGGACCTGCGACTCGGCTGGTGGAGGCGGCGGCGGTCCCCACGCCTGTTGCGGCCATGTCTGATTGGGATACGGCTGATTGGGATACGGCTGATTGGGATAGGGCTGGTTTGGGTACTGCTGATTGGGGAATGGCTGATTGGGGAATGGCTGTCCAGGTTGCGGAAAGCGCGGAGGTTGATGATCCGACACAGCGGTAGCTCCGAATCAAAGGAGGCGACTTCGCGCGGCTCGGCACCGGAGACTCGACCGCCAAGCAAGTCGTCACACGCGCTCAACTCGCGGTCAAACACCAAGGCCGAAATAGCCGCAGATGGGTTACGCTAACCGCCGTATTCGCGGCCTCCCGCGCGTTCTTGCCGAGATTGGCGATTTTTTTTGGGTGGAGAGGCCGGTGTTACCCGACCGAATCGCACGCCCGCGCGAGTTGCCGGTGGAGCCTTGTGGCCAGGTCGAATGTCAGCCGCCCTTCGGCCGTGTGGCGATGGATCAGCCGAGCGATGTTGAAGCTGTCGCGCAGGTAACCGATGTAGATATGCCGATGCCGGTGGCGATCGGTCACCGATAGCACAACCCTAGTTTCGGAGTTATCGCCCTGATCGGTGCTGCTCGCGACATGTTCTCGGGGAAGTCGGTTGTGAATCGAGCCCAAGGAAGTCTCTCCAAGGTAGTGTGAACCGAGAAGGAAGGCGGATTGGCGAACGACGTTCCTGACATTCTAGCTGGAAATCCTGAACGCGATCGAAAAACAGGTTCCACCGAGTGGCCCTGTAGTCGCCGGCAATCCCGGACACGATGGAATGGTAGGCAGGGGACACGGATTCGCCTTGTCGTTCGGGGAACGTTTTTCAGCATCCGCAGACTACGGGGACGTCCGCGAGCTATGGGGACGTCCGCGAGTTACGGGTATTTCCGCGGACTACAGGTACGTCCGCGAGCTACGGGGCGAGCGGTTTGAAGAAAAATAGCTGTCCTCCGGCGGGCGTGTCGGCCCCCGTATGGCGGAAGCCGAACGATTCGTAAGTATGCTTCGCGCGGGTGTTGTTCACGTTCACTTCCAGGGTCAGCTTCACGCATCCCCGCTCGCGGCCCGCTTGTTCGACGGCGGCGAGCAGCCGTTTGCCAATGCCTTGGCCGCGGTGGCCAGGCAACACGGCCAGATCGTGGATGTTGATCAGTGGTTTCGCCGCGAAGGTCGAAAAACCCAGGAAGCAGGTCGCGATGCCCACAGCCTTGGAATCGGCGTAGGCCAGGAACACCAACGTGGACGGATGGTGCCGCAAGCCAGGGATGAGCTCGGCGAGCACCTCCGGCCCCAGAGAACGGCCGTTCCCCATCGGATCGCAAGCGTACGCTTCGGTCAGCGCCACGATGTCCCGCTGGTGAGCCGGGTGCGCCAAATCGGCCAGCATCGTTACGACGCCGCCAGCCACGCCACCAGCCACGCCGCCAAACACGCTTCCACCACCGTCGCTTGCCGTCATCCAAGTTTCCTATGTGAAGCATCCGAACGGGTATCGCGACCGCCGCAAGCCACCCTGGTCACGTAGGCGTGCGGGACGTGTCGGTCCCGTTCCGATGTGCGCTGCCGCACTCGACCTTTCACTTGGCGGCGGCGGGCGATCCGTAGCCGCGCACCTTCAAGTTCAAGAACTCGACGACCAACGCGAACGTCATTGCGAAGTAAATGTATCCCTTGCCAATTTCGGTGCCGATGCCTTCGGCCAGCAACATGACGCCGATCAAAATGAGAAAGCTCAGCGCGAGCATCTTGATCGTCGGATGACGCTCGACGAAACCGCTGACGGCGTTGGCGAACACGAGCATCACGCCGACCGCGATCACCACCGCCGCGACCATCACCCAGATCGCTTTCGCCATACCGACGGCAGTAATCACGGAGTCGATCGAGAAGACGATATCGAGCACCGCGATCTGGCCGATGATCGCGCCAAAGCTTGCGCGGCCCGCTCCGTTCTGTTGTTCGGCATGTCCCTCGATTTTCCGATGGATCTCGAGCGTCGCTTTCGCGATCAGGAACAAACCGCCGGCCAGCAGAATCAGGTCTCGCATCGTCACGTTCACCATGTGCTCCCGAGTGTGCTCGGAAACCGACAACTGCTGCAGCCAGCCGTCCAGAAAGCCCAGATGCGCGAGCGGCTTGGTCAGCCCGAGCACCCAGGAAATCGACAGCAACAGCAGCACTCGCGAAACCACCGCCACTCCCAACCCGATCCGACGGGCCTTCGCTTGTTCCGCGACGGGCAAGCGGGAGGTCAGGATCGTGATAAACACGATATTGTCGATGCCGAGAACGATTTCCATGCAGGAAAGTGCCACCAAGGCGATGACGTGATCCATGGAACAACTCGCTTGCCGCGCCGCCTCGGCGACGGCGGTTCGAAAGGTTGACGAACTCGCAAGGATAGCTTCCGTCCGTTATAGCCCCCCTCGCGCTACCGGCAATGACCACCTTGCGGCCGCGATCGATTTTCTCGACTTGCCGCAAAAGGCGGCGATCGGGATGATCCGCACCGTCGCCAGTTTCCAACCCTTGGGGAGCTTGATGTCCCAACGAGTCGCCGGCCGAACCTTTGCGAGTGCTTCCGCGACCGCGATCGCGGCGCGGAAGGTGCGCGCTCCCGCTAAGCGTCGGGCGTGGACGCTGGCGTGGATCTTGATTCCGGCGATGGCCTGTCTCGCAAGTTCCTCGGGGTGCGGGGCCATCGTCGCGCCATGGATGGGCCCGCGAGCGGTGCGAGTCCCCACGGCCAAGGCGATCGACAATCCGCTACGGTTGTCGGTCGCCGATCGCGAACTGCTGTGGAATCAGTTGGTCGACGAACTCGACGATTACTTCCGCATTGCTCGCGAACAACGCATTCAAGAGACCGGCGGTGTGCTTACCGAGGGGCGAATCGACACGCATCCAGCGATCGGAGCCACGCTGCTCGAACCATGGCGGCGTGACAGCACGCCGGGCTTCGAGCGGCTCGAAGCCACTCTTCAATCGATCCGGCGGCGGGCGATCGTGCGCGTGATCCCCGGCCAGGGTGGCTACTACGTCGAAGTGCAGGTGATCAAGGAACTGGAGGATGTCAGCCAACCTGACCGCGCGACGGCCGCCAGCCCCACGCGTCGTTATGATGGCTCGCTGGTCCGAGGCAACGAAAGCGTGCAAGGCGCGCCGCAGACTCTCGGCTGGATCACGCTCGGCCGCGATGTGTCACTCGAACAGCAAATCCTCGCCGAACTCGCCGCTCGCTTGCGTTAACCGCGTCCCGTGAAGGGCGTGGACATGGTGCCGCCTGCCAGCACGGTGGACTACCCGCCGCCGCTTGGAGCGGCGACCGCGGCGGAACTTCGAGAGGGCTTGGCCAACAGCCGGCGGATCAACCGGGGCGAGTCTTCGGCCCGCAGTTCCGGGTCCGCCCGGTAGGCGTCGAGAACCAATTCGAGTTGCTCGGCGGCGTTCTGCGACGGATCGAGAAACAGCCATTTCTGGCCTTTGACGACGCAGGCTCCACCCGGGCATCCATCGAGCCATTCCTGGCGAATGCGGTACCCCTTGCGGACGGCGAAATCCAAGGCCAGCTCGAGCGTTTCCAGGGTGTGCATCGGGCGTTTCCGGCGATAGAGCCATTCCGGGCGGTTTAGGGAAGGGCTGCCGAGTGTACGTCGACTCGCTGTAGCAGCCCAGGTCAATTCACCGATCACACCTCGTGTGGCTAACTCGTTGCCAAACCTTCCGTTAGATCTCGCAATCCAGGCAATCCGGCGAGTCCCGGGAAGGCTGGCGAGTGACGGAGATCGCGAAGGCTGCGAAGTCCGGCGAGCCGTGTTCGGCCCGATACTTTGGCCGGAGACTTCGGCGGGACGCGGCGAGTTAGTTCGATATTTCGCGTCGCAGAGTTGTTTGTCGCCAGGTTGCCATTTCGCGTGCCGCGGCTTGCCGAGGGCGGCGGGGAAGAAACCGAGTCAACATGTCCGAGTCGACGCCGTCGATCGAAAGTCTTGAGCAGCAGATCGCGATGCTTCAAGCGCAGCTAGCGCAAGTCCAGAAGCTCACGGCGATTGGCGAATTGATGAGCACCACGACGCACGAGTTCAACAACGTGCTGATGACCATCATCAACTACGCGCAACTGGGTTTGCGGCACAAGGACGAGCCAACTCGGGACAAGGCGTTGGAGAAGATCTTGGCGGCAGGCCAGCGGGCCGCGAAGATCACCAATCTTGTGTTGGGGGTGGCGCGGAATCGGTCGACGTCGTTCGAGCCGACGGATCTGGAGCGGCTGGTGACCGAGTCGCTGGTGCTGCTGGAACGGGAGATGATGAAATACCGGATTCGGGTCGAGACGCAGTTCGCGCCGTCGCCGCCGGTCTGGGTCGTCGGCAATCAGATCCAGCAGGTTTTGCTGAACCTGATGATCAACGCGCGACAGGCGATGAAGGGCGGCGGGACGCTCGTGTTGCGGATCGCGCCCGACGACGAGCAGGGAATGGTGGATATGACGGTGCGGGACACGGGTTGCGGGATCGCGGCGAGCGATCTGCCGCGGATTTTCGATCCGTTCTTCACCACGAAATCGGGACCGGACGAAAGCGGGCGAGGCGGAACGGGGTTAGGGTTGGCGGCCTGTCGGGGTATCATCGAATCGCATCGCGGTCGCATTCGCGTGGAAAGCACACTGGGACGCGGAACCGCGTTCACGATTAAGCTGCCGATGGCGAAAGCGAAACCGCCGGTGGTCGAGTCGGAACCCATGGTGAGTGGCACCAAGACATTGGGCCCCGAGGCACCGAGGTCGAAAGCGTCCGGGGCCGGGGCACTCGGATCCGAGGCAACCGGAGCGAATGCACCGGGGTCTGAGGCGGCAGCCCCCAAAACCGCCAAGTCCAAGATTGCCGCCTCCAAACTTGCCGCTTCCGAGCCCGTCGCCGCGAATTCCACTGCTCCAACCCCGGTGGCTTCGCCGTCCGTTGCGAATTCGGCCCACCCGAACGGATGCTGAACCGCAACTTCAGCACCATTCCTGCCCCTCGAAACCAGTTAATTTGGCCCCCTCCAACGGTCGTTCATTTCGCTCTTGTCGTTTTTACCTGAATTTCGCTACGATCCCAGGTTAAGGAGCGACAGGGACGTCTCGCTCGGAAAGGACTCCTCACGATGGAAATCGCACTGCGTGAACTTGCCGAGCTTGTTGGCGGACGGCTGACGGGCGATCCAGAGCTGTTGATCCGCGGCGCGGGGACGCTGCGGGATGTGCGGACGGGCGAGATAACGCTTGTCGATAAGGCGAAGCTCGCGCCGCAGCTAGCGGCCAGTTCGGCGGCGGCGGCGGTGGTCTGCGAGGGGTTCGAGCCGGCCGGTTTGCCACACATCACGGTGGCCAACGTGCATGCCGCGTTCGCGGTGATCGTGCGTCGGTTTCGGCCAGCCGCGCCGTCGATGGGCAGCGGCGTGAGCCCGCTGGCGAACGTCCACCCGACGGCGAAGATCGGGGCGAACGTCGCGGTCGGGGCCGGTGCGACCATTGGGGCTGGCGTCGAGATTGGCGACGGCAGCGTTGTGCATGCCGGGGCGCGGATCTTGGCCGGCTGTCGGCTGGGACGGGACGTCACCATCTTCCCGAATGCGGTGCTGTACGAAGACACTCGCGTTGGCAATCGGGTGATCATCCACGCCAACTCCGTGATTGGCGCCTACGGATTCGGCTACGAGACGACTCAGGGCCGCCATCGGCTGAGCGCTCAGGTTGGCTATGTCGAACTAGGGGATGATGTCGAGGTGGGCGCGTGCTCCACGATTGATCGTGGCACCTATGGAGCGACCTCGGTCGGCGAGGGCACGAAGATCGACAATCAGGTGATGATCGCTCACAACTGCCGGATCGGCCGCCACAACCTGCTGTGCTCGCATGTTGGTATCGCGGGTAGCGCGACGACGGGCGATTACGTGGTTTTGGCGGGGCAGGTCGGCGTTCGCGATCATGTGAACATCGGCGACCGCGTGGTGGTCGGAGCCCAATCGGGCATCATGTGCGATTTGCCGTCGGACGCCCATTACTTGGGCAGTCCAGCGATCCCGGAACGCGATGAGATCCGAATTGTCGCCGCGCGGGCCAAGTTGCTCGAAATCCGCCGCCAAATCAAAGCGTTGGAACGGGTGGTCGAGGAAATGCAGCATGGCTCGCTGGGCCCTGCGGACAAGCATCAAGACGCCGCCTAGAGAGGCTCGGGGGGGCAATGACCACTAACGGCAAGACTGCCGCTCGCGAGGCTTCTCGACTCGCTTCATCGGGCCATGAACCGTGGGATCGCCGCATCGGATTGCTGGCGGGGTTCGGACGCTTCCCGATCGTGGTGGCGGACGCTTTGCGGACCCGCGGGTGCGAGGTTTACTGCCTGGGCGTTCGCCGGAGCGCGAACTTTGACGAATTGCGGCCGCATGTGGATCATTTGGACCATGTGGGGCTGGCGCAGTTGGGCAAGGCGATCCGCTATTTTCGCCGCCGCGGGATCACCCGAGTGACGATGGCGGGCAAGGTTCACAAGGTTCAATTGTTTCGCAAGTTCGCCTTTTGGCACACGCTTCCCGACTGGCGGGCAATCCGCGTGTTTTGGCCGCATTTTGTCACGCGGAAGAAAGACTGTCGCGACGACACGTTGCTGGGCGCGATCATCGACGCCTACGCGGAGGATGGCATCATGTTCGCACCGGCCACGGATTTCGCGCCCGAGCTCTTGGTCAAGGAGGGCCATTTGGCTGGTCCAGCGCTGACCGATGCCCAACGCCGCGATATCGATTTCGGCTGGCGGGTGGCCAAAGAACTGGGACGGCTGGACATTGGCCAGAGCGTCGCGGTCCGAGGCCAAACGGTGATGGCGGTCGAGGCGGTTGAGGGAACCGACGAGTGCATCCGGCGGGCCGGCCGCTTGTGTGAACAAGGCCAGTTTGTCGTGGTGAAGGTCGCCAAGCCAAAACAGGACATGCGGTTCGACGTGCCGACGATCGGACTCGGAACGCTCGAAACGCTCTCTTCCGCCGGCGGCCGGGTGCTCGCCGTCGAGGCCGACCGAACGATCTTTGTGGACCAGACCACGGTCCGTCGCTTCGCTGACGAGCGAGGCATCACGATTGTCGCCGTGCGGAAAGACGGGACATAACCCGACTCGTTGCTGCCCGGGCCAGCCTGCGAGAACCACTGGCTAGTTGAGTAGATCCGTGGTTGCGCGGCGGGTGAAGACATCGGTGGAGCTCGCAAAGAACCAGTCGAGCACCGATGTCGTGGTACTGCCGGTCAGGTAGTCGCGTTCGGTGTCGGTGACCGCTCCCAGCTTGGCTCGGATGAGGTCGCGATTGGCCGGGGTGAGCGGTCCGGGAGAAACTCCAGCCACCCAAATGTTGATCGCGTCGAGCAGGCTGGCGTTGTTACTGGCGTTCGCCACATGGCCGCCCACCAGGATGTCGCCGACTTGGCCGTACAGGTAGTCCGAGCCTAGGCCGCCAATGAGCAGCGACCGATGAGTGCCGGCGTAAAGCTTGTCGTTACCGGCTTCGCCAAGCAGCACGTCGTTGCCGCTCACGCCGTACAGGATATCGTTGCCGGCGCCGCCGCGAACAATGTCCTGTCCCTCGTTGCCATACAGCACATCGTTGCCATTTCCGCCATCGATTCGGTCGTCGCCGAAGTTGCCATGGATGAGATCGTCGGCCGCGAAACCGCAGAGCGTATCGTTGCCGCCCTGGCCAAAGATCGTGTCCTTTCCGCCAGTCGTGTCGGTCTCCAGGTCGCCGAAAACGAGATCGGCGGCGGCGGCGCCTGCCAGGTAATCCGCCCCTTGCTCGCCGCGGAATTCGACCGGAATGTTGATCGCCGGATTGTCGACGGTGATGCGGTCGTTTCCGGACCGGCCGTAGGCGATCAACGATTGCACGCCCGCATGGCTTTCGAAGTTGATGCCGTTCACATTGAGCGTCACGAGATCGGTCGTGCCCGTGTAGCTGGCAATGTCGTTGAATAGCGTGCGACCGGCGAGGAACAAGGCGTTTCCCGGCACGGCGCCGACAATTCGCGGCACGGTCGCCTGGATCGACTCGACGTCGTCCCAGCGCAAGCTGCCGAATTGCCGCCCTGAGCCGTCCTTTCCCGCTAACGCGCGCCCTTGCGAGGTGGTCGCCAGAACATACGGCGAGAAGCCTTCAGGGAAAAACGTGTAGTTCAGCGTGAGCTTGTCGTTGTCGGTGGCGGACGGAGTCTCGGCGAACACAAAGTTGGTTCGCCGGGCGGTTGCGCTGTTGAAGAACGACGTGGCGTCGATCATGTCGTCCCCGACGCCCGTCGATAGCGTCACGTTTTCCAGGTTGTCGTAGGCGACGTTCACGCCAGCGGCGAAGTAACTGTCCGAACTGCCGGCGCCGATGGAGCCCGCGAACAATCCGGCGAGGTTGGCGAGCGGCGTGATTGTCACTGTCTGAGCGGTCGTTCGTCCGCTGTTGTCAAGTTGCAACGAATCGTTTCCCGTGCCCGCTCGATAAGTCAAGCGGCTGAGCAGGCCGGCCACCGTTCCTCCGTCCTTCGCGGTGCTTAATGTGCTATCGATCAGCAGTTGGTCATCGCCGTTGCCGGTGGAAATGGCAATCGCGTCGGCGCTTGTCGCGTTTGTTTGCCATTGGCCGCTGATCATCACAGCGTCCATGCCGCCACCGGTGACGACCGAGATACTTTCGGGCGCGGTGGCGGTAGTGATCACGGTGGCGGCGATGAGGATCGTGCTTCCATCGACGCTCGCGGTGTCCCCGGCAAAGGTGATTTTGCCGGCGGCGGTGATCGAGTGAGACGCTAACGCGATGATGTTATCGCCAGAGCTAATGGTCACGGAAGAAGCGTTCGAGGCGACCGCCGCCGTAATGAAGATCGAATTGTTGTCCGCCGAGTCGAGCGTGGTCAGGTTGACCGCGCCCTCGGCGCTTATCGGCTGTCGCACGTCCACAAGCGTGTCGCTGCGGATCACGACCGCCCCGCCGGACGCGGTGTTCGAGATTCCTGGTTGGCCGTCGATCTCGTCAATAGCCAGCGCCCCGGGAATGCTATTGAGAACGCGAATGTCGCCGCTGGCCGAATTGCTCGCTGCCAGGACGGAAGTGAATGTCTTCAGAGGAACCGCCGAGCCGATGCCGTTGTTGGCGGTGATGCGGAGTTGTGGAGCGGTGATATCGGCCGGAATGCGATCGGGGAGACTCAACTGAACCGCGTTGTCCGCGCGGAGGTCGACTTGGGTTGCCGCCTCGAGCGATTCGAAAACGATATTGCCACCACTGGTCGTTTCCAAGTGGACGGCATCCGTCGACGAACGGAGCGTTCTGCCAATGACGATGTCGCCCGCGGCGAGCGCATCGACCGCACCGTCAATCGTCGCATCCGCTAGGAATGCGACCTTGTCAGCTCCCTCAATTGTCAGCGACAAAGGCGGGGACGCGTTGCCAACGGTTTGTCGGAACTCGACGTCGCCACCGCCGTGGGCCGCGATCGTGAGCGCTTGGTCTCCGTCGACGATAGCGGCAAACACGACGCTCCCGTCGTTCGCCACTGTGCGAATCGCCACGGCTCCGTTCGTCAGGGCGAGTGTGCTGCCGCCCGACATCGTTCCGAATCGGACATCGCGGTCCGCGATCAACTCGCTGCCTTGCAGTTCCACGTCCCCCTCGAAGATTGAGCCGACTCCAGTGGCCGGATCACCTTCGCCGATCGTGACGTTGGCGCCAAACACAACGAGTCCCGCTGTGAATGCTTGGAGGATGCCGGAGTTCGTTACGACATCGCCGTCAAAGGTCGTCATTCCGGCCGACAGGATCACAATCGCTTCGCCGATACCGTCGCCAATCGCCGCGCTACGGCCGGTTCCCCCGACATTGGCACTAAAGTTCGTGGGACCATCGACATCGAGCACAAGCGAATCGCCACCGGTCACCGACTGAGCGAAATTCGCGGCGCCATCGATCACAACGAGATGAATGTCGCCGGCGAGCTGGACCGGGTCGTCGAACGTCGCGCCTCCTTCACCTACGGAAACATGGGCGGCGAGTCGCGTGAAACCCGAACCGCCATCATCGGTGGTCACACTTCTGAGGGCGACGTCCGTCCCGATCTCGGCGTTGATCGACGTTTCGCCGGCGCTATTGAGCGTCAAATTGTGCGAGTTATACGTTTTACCATCGACCGTACCGTTGATGACAATGTCGCCAACGCCGGCCTGGATCGTCAAATCAGCGGCTAACGTTGTCCTGGCATTCACGATGAACGTCACGCCGCTCGTGGACACATCCATGGCGATGTTGGTGGCGGCATCCTGAATCGCCAACGAGTCGCTCGACGCGTTGCCGAATGTCACATTGCCCGCGCTGGAAAACGTGATTCCCGCAAGCAAGACGCTGCCTTGGAAATCGCTGGCGGTGTCGCCAGCGCCGAGATTGACGGTGTCACGGAAGGTCACGAGCTCGGCGGCGTCCCTTTGCACGATTCCCGATTCCGTGGCGACAGTGCTTTCGAAGACCGCCACGCCATCCAGGATGGTGATTGCGGCCCCTGTCTCGTCGCCAACCGGGGCGGAGGCGCCGACGGCAGCTTGAAAGAACGATCCATTGGGGCATTCCAGCGTCAAGCTGTCAGCGCTGGAGGCGGTTCCGTCCAAGGTTTCGTTGAACTCGATTTGGCTGGCGCCACCGCCTCGGATCGAAACGTCGCCCGCCAGGGTCACCGGGTCATTGAAGGTCGCATTGCCGGTCAGCACCGCGATACTGGACGCGAGCACCGTGTTGCCAGTCGCGTCCGTGAACACCGATCGGAGCGGGACATCAGCGCCAATGCGGTCGTTGAGTGTGGTCGTGCCCGGCGAACTCAGCAAGAGCGATTGCGCACCCGGATCTTGGCCGTTGACCGGGGCGTTTACTTCGATCCCGTCGACAGCCGCGCGCAGCTCTAAGTCCGATTCCAGAAAAATCGCGGAGTGGATGGTGACGCTGCCATCGAGCGATCCCAGGATGGTGCCGTGTTCGGACGTGACCCGCAATTCCTTGAGCGGAACGGCACCCACCGTACCGATCATCACCGCACCTGCGGACGAAAAGCGATCGCCCGTCAAGGAAACATTGCCGCCAAGCG
Source organism: uncultured Planctomycetaceae bacterium (assembly GCA_903921945.1). Lineage (GTDB taxonomy): Bacteria > Planctomycetota > Planctomycetia > Pirellulales > Pirellulaceae > CAIXSC01. The sequence goes on along the minus strand of CAIXSC010000503.1, from coordinate 1,017 downwards.
TCACATCACCCGCCGCGTTGTCGAAGTTGCTCACGAACGTGACGTCGGTATCCGCAGCGGCCGAGGCGCCAGACGCGAGGTAAACATCGGATTCAAAGGCGAAGGCGCCGCCGGCTCCCAGCAGCGTCAACGAGACTCCGCTGCCATCGCCGAGCGGGTCGGCGACCGTGCCCAGTGAGCCAGCGAACGTGGCGGTCGCGCGAGCGACCGACAGATTGAACGGGCCTTGAATCGAGCCATCGACAGACAACGCGTCAGCAACGATGGTCAGATCGCCTTCGAGCACCAAGTTATTCGTGAAGTTCAGGACATTCGTCGTGATTGCCGTGGCGGGCAGCGACATCGATGTGATAGACGAATCCCCCACGATCGACCAAATGACGCTGTCTTGGCCGCCCTCCGCCAAGGTTTGGTCAAGGACGATCGAGATGCTCTGAATCGACGCCTTCGCAACCGTCGCGACGGTCTTGTCCGTCGAGTAGACAACTTGACCGCCGCTGACGCCAAAATCGGTGGAATCCGGATCAAAGGCGTTGCCCGATCCCAAATTGATCGTCAACGTGTTGCCGTCATCGGTGAGTGACACGGCGTCGTTAGCCACCTCGCCTGATTCACCGCTGTCGAGGAGGCTTAACAGGCCGTCGGCGCCGAGCGTAAGCGTGATGGAGGCGAGTTGGCGGCGGGACTCCAACGGTTCGCACCACAGGCGACGGAGTTCGCGTCTTGCGGCGGATCGGCGGCGCTGAGCCACTACTTGGGACGCGTTGGAAAGCAGGCGGGCGACAAAACGACGCATGAAGCGATCTCGATAGTCAAGGGCGAAGGCAGGAAGGATCTGGAAGAAACGTCTTCGAGGTCCTCAGAAGGATAACACGCTACGCGCTGACTCTCCCAATGTTTTGTTCGAGTCAGCATCGGTTTACGGCTTTCGCCCAACGACACACTCGACACGAGTGTTGGCTTGGACGACGGTCTTTGGAAACGGGAATTGGCCGATCACCATCCCGACCTGCGGAT
>CAIXSC010000502.1 GCA_903921945.1 uncultured Planctomycetaceae bacterium | reverse complement strand
GGCTGTACGACTACTTCGCGCCCACGGACGATTCCGAACGCCGCGACGACAGTCGTCACGCTATCGGCCGTGACATGGATAACCGTGCCGCTGCGGACAGTAGCGCTGCGGACAGTGGCGTTTCCGACGGCGGCGCCGGCCGCGGCAGGAATCGGGATGTCGATGCGCTCGGCCGATTCGCCGCGCTTGCCAGCGAACTCTCGGCGTCCGCGCTTGTCCGCGTGGTCGCGGGCCATCCGTTTGTCGATCCGCAGTTGATCGAACGGCTCGTGGCCGCCGCTGACCGGCGTTCGGCCTGCGACTACACGGGGTTTCTGACGGCGACCGGGCGGCGCTCCATGTACATGCGGTTGGGAATGGTCGTGGAATGGGTCGGAGCCACGGCGCTGGAACAGGCGGCCCGCCAAGCCCTGGATGATGACGACCGGCGCGACGCGACTCGCTACATCCACTCGCATCCGGACCTATTTCAGTTGCGTTGGCTTCCGTTGCCGCCGCCCTTTGATCGCCGCGACATTCGGCTGTCGCTCGAACAGCACGAGGACTGGGAACACGCGCAGGTGATTTTCGAAGCGCTCGGCGCCGAGGGGCTATCGTGGCCGCGGATCGCGACTTTGGTCGGCAACAACCCGACACTTCGCGCTCGCATGGAGCGGCTCAATCGCGTCGACCGGGTGTGACGGTTGGCGGCGTGTATCCCGGCGGCGGCTCGACAACTTCGAAGTCTCCACCCTTCACCTTTCGCAATTCCTCGTGCAGCACGGGAATCCGCTCGTCCGGCGCGACGGAGAGTGCCCAGTCGATGCCGTTGTCGGCGCAAAACATGCCGTACCGCTTCAACGCCTCGAGGATCACTCGGACCGGCGGCGAAAACCGCGTGGTGTCGAAATCTTTCCGCAGCCGAAAACGTTCGCCCATCCGCGGGAAACGCGGATCGGTCTTGCGGCTGGCGTAGTGCGTCGCCGGATAAATGTAGGCGCGGCGCGTGTCGCGAAAGGTCGCTCGCAACGCGTGTTCGATCCGGCCCCGATTCAACTCGTCGTAGCGGACAACGGCGGGAAAAATGGGCAGGCCAGCCGCGTCAGCGCTGGTCCAGCCATCCGGTCGTTGGCGATTCGACGCCAGGTCAAACACCGAAGATTGTTCGGCCGTCCAACCGCCGTCGGTGCGGGTCAAGCGATAGAACTCGTACAGCTTCCGATTCACGGGATCGACGACAATCCCGTGGCGGTCGGCGTCGAGCGACGGCTTGCCACGCTGCACGTCCTCAAGGGTCAGCGAACGCGTCGACGGTTCGCGTTGAAAATTCGCGGGCCAACCCTCGATCGGAGTGTTATCCGGCACGGGGAATGGCCCCGGATCCGACTCGCCCGGATACGCGTTGATTCGCACTTCCACCTTCGGTTGGTTGCCGGGCACGATCACAAACGCCATGTCCGGGTTGTAACGCAGCGGCTTGTCGGCGCCGATCGCGGCGATCATCGCGCGCGAGTGGGCCGCGACGGGCCATTGATCGACGGGAAGGTTCCACGGATTGTCCGGCGGAAAAACGTCCAACGCGGCGAGCACCTCGTCGGCCGCCGGCGTGTTGAACATCAACGGCCGGTCGAACGCCGGCATTCGCGCCGCCTTTAACCGTTGCAGTCTTGCTTGGTCGATCAGGACTCCCGGTGTCGTCTCCGCCACCTTCGCGGTCGCCGGACTTTCCGTCTTGCCGCCTGCCGCCCGTTGGCTGGCGGACGGTTTCGCGCCCTCTTCCGCGGACGCCACCGGCATCCTGGGAACGAGCGGCGATCCGAACCAGGCAAACGCAATCAAGACGCTCGCCCTGATTGAAGTCGAAAAAGGCCGCATGGCTTCGGGAACTCCGGGTGTGACGCCCGCGAGCGCGCCGCGGGCCAGCGTCGCGGGGATCCGCGAAAGGGACGATCGAATGGGTGCGTGTTAGGGTCGGAAATCCTCGTCCCCTTGCAAGCCGGCGGCGAACGCGGCCAACAATTCCGCGGCGCGGTCCAGGTCGTCGAGCGACACCATCTCGACGGCGCTGTGCATGTAGCGGTTGGGGATACTGACCAGCCCGACCGCAACGCCGCCACGGCTGATTTGCAGGACATTGGCGTCGTTGGGCGTCGCGCGGCCAATCGCCGCCAGTTGGAACGGCTGGCTGAGCGCTTGGCTGGTTTCCATGAGCCGCTCGGTGACCCGCGGGTTCATGTTCGGCCCACGAAAGATAACCGGTCCCTTGCCAAGTCCGATTTCGCCCTGTTGGCGTTTGTCGATCGTTGGGCAATCGGTGGCGTGGGTCACATCGACCGCGATCCCGACATGGGGATCGATGCCGAAGGCGCTGGTCTGCGCTCCCCGCAAGCCGATTTCCTCTTGCACGGTCGAGACAGCGTGCAACGCGCAGCGAACACCACGCAGCTTCGCCCGGCGTATCCCCTCCATCACCACCCACAAGCCCGTTTTGTTGTCCATCGCCGGCGCGTTCGCCAATCCGTTCCGCATCGCTTGAAAACCGAGCCGCAATGTGACCGGGTCGCCGATTCGCACGGTCTCGGCCGCCTCCTGCTTGTTGCGCGCGCCGATATCAAGCCATAGATCCTGTTGCTTGACGACCTGTTTGCGTTCCTCATCGGTGAGCAGATGGATCGGCTTTCGCGCGATCACCGCGGGGACCGGCCCGCTGGCCGTCCAAATCACCATCCGCTGGCCAATCAATTGCTGCGGGTCCCAACCGCCAATTGGCTGCGAATAGATGAATCCGTTGTCGTCGATTTGAGTCACCAGCAGACCGATTTGGTCGCAGTGGCCCGCGAACATCACCCGCATCGCGCCCGCCGGGTTGACGCTCACGATCACATTCCCGTGCAAATCGGTTCGCACGTCGTCGGCGAACTGGCCCGCGTACTTCCGCACAACGTCCTGCACCGGCCGCTCGTAGCCGGAAGGGCTTGGGGTGTCCAACAGCGTTTGCAAGAATTCCAGGCCAGCAGCTTCCATAGCGGAGCGATCCTTTCGTGCGAAATTGGGGCAAGCAAATCAACGGTCGATGCGGTGGGGCGCCAGCGAGTTCGCCGCCATCACTCTCGCAGCGAGGCGGATAACGCGAACGCCGCATCCAGGTCATGGACGCGGCGTGAATGCGGAGCGGACGCCGCCCGCTCGCCACCAAACCCACAGCGAACCAATGCGGTTACGTGGCAGGTCAGCGGCCGATTCGGGGCAGGTCAGCGGCAGGTGCTTGGCAGTTCGGCGGCAGTTTACCGGAAAGCGGACTGGGGCGCGATCAGGGGGCCCAAACGAAACCGCGATGACGCGCGACCACAACCACGCCCGGCTCGCCCGAATAGCCCTCGATCGGTGCGGCCTTCGTGTCGGCCAAATCGCCGATGACCAACACCTTCGCCTCCGCTTCAAACCCAGGATCCGCCGGAGAGAGCACCCGGATGACGCGTTTTTCCTTGTCACCCAGTTGCAGTTCCGTCACGAAAAAACCACCGTCCTTCGCGGTCGATTTGACAGCGCCAAGCAAGGCGATCGCGGGCGACTTACGCTCGGCGGCGTCCAGATTGCCCGCCGTCAGCACTTCGACGACTTTCGTCGTGCCCGGTTCCACCGCCAGTTCCTTGGCCAGCCCACCGACCGCTTCGAGCGCCGCTGGCGCTTCGGCCGCAGCCGCGTCCACCCGTTGCACGTCGCCAGCCAAATCAATCAAGGAGGCCACAAGCGACTCGGCCGCCTTGCGACGCACGTCCTTCTCCCCGCCAGCCGTTTCGAGCCATTGTTGATTCGCGGTCCGGGCTGCCGCGACGGTCCGTGCCACGGCGGCCGTCGGCTCCGCCGGCTTGGCGGTCGGGTCTGGAGTCGGCTCCGGCTTCGGCTCTACCTTCGGCTCCGGCTTTGATTCCGGCTTTGATTCCGGTTTCGGCTCCGGCTTTGGCTCGTCGCTGGGCGGCGTTGGCTTTTCGGTCGGCTTTTCAGTGGGCTCAGCGGCTGGTTTCTCAGCTGGCTTCTCGGCCGGCTTTTCCGTCGGCTTTTCCGTCGGCTTTTCCGTCGGC
>CAIXSC010000501.1 GCA_903921945.1 uncultured Planctomycetaceae bacterium | reverse complement strand
TTTGCATCATGCCGTCGCGCATCGAACGCTGCAGCGCCACCAACTGGTCGCGCTCGGAGTCGTACACGGGGCCGATTGGCCGCATCTCGGCGGGCACTGCGGGCACCAGCGCCATCGCCGGCCGCAACTGCCGCTGGGTCTCGTTGACGAACACCTCGTCCCATGCCAGCGAACTCTCGTTCCAAACGAACGAGAATCCCATTTCGTTCACCGCGCCAATGGTGTCCCCTTTCGCGTTCTTGGCCAGGAACAAATGGCTGAACCGCTGTTTCGACATATAGAACGTATCCAAGGCCGACTTCGCCGAGCCAAGTCCGAAACAGACGAGCCAAAACAGAACCGTGGCCCCGATCGATACGATCGTGTTCCGCCATAGCAGGCCAGCCAGGGAAGACACCGAGAAATAGATCGCGAACATGAACATGTAAATCGGTATCGCCAGCAGCAAGCTCGGATTCCATGATCCGAAGCGAACGCCCAGGATTAGCCAGAGGCCGGTAATCAACACGCTCGCGTTCAGCAGAATAAAAAAACAACCGCCGCAAAACTTCGCCAAAAACAGCAGTGAACGCGTGATCGGTTTGCTCAACAGTAGATTCAATTGGCCCGGATCGAACATCTGCGGCACGATCGAGGAAGTTACGACCACCGCGACTAGGATCCCGATGACGCCGACGAAGAAGCTCATGACCCACGATACGGCCCGATCGAGCACTTTGCGGAAGTCGGCCAGGCTAAATGGCAGCGGTTCCAGGAGATCCCAGGTGAAGTAACGCATTTGGAACGAAACAGGCGGGCTTGGCGTTATATAATCAACGAACGCGGCTTCCAGAAGTAAACGGTTGCGGCGTCCGATCTCGTCAGGGGTCAGAGTGGCCGCGTCCGCCGCGAGCAGCGGCTTTAGTTCGGCATTGGCCACCAACGTCTCCTTCCAGGCATCCGGGTTGTGAAATGTCGGCAGGTAAATCACCCGGGTCAGTTCGTCGCGGAACTGGCGGATTCCACGGATAAACTGCATCGCGCCGTCGAAGTCGCCCTCCTTCGGCAATTGATATGCGGCGATCATCTTTCGAGTCGGCTCGCTCATCAGTGACACGATATGCTTGCCGGGAGTGGCCTTCTCGGCAGCCGACTGGTTGCGTACCGCAATGATGAACTTCGGCCAGTCGGACACATCGCGTTCCACAACCACGATCGAAGCCACCGTTCGATAGCCAAACGGAGCGAGCACACCGAGTACCAGCAGGATGACGGCCATCAAGACCCAGAGCACCCGCGAAGCCAACGCCTCGCGGAACGAGTCGACGATCACGGCCAAATAGGGGCGAAACATGGTTGCTCCCGAAACGCACCGCTCTTGGAAGGCACCGCTCTTACTACGCACCGCTCGCAAAACGCCACAACCGCCGCGTCATTCCTCAACCGTTTCCACGATCGCCAAAAAGGCGTCTTCCAGCGACAAGCGGCGGCGCGACAACCCGACCAAACTCACCCCGGCCGCCCGTAAAGCGTCCACGGCCGCATCCACGCGCGACTGGTCGGGCAACCGCAGCGTGACGCGGTCCGCTCCACCTTCCGTTCCCTTCACCCACAACAGACGCTCCAACAACGCGGACTCGCTCAAGGTGCTCCCACCCGCACCGACGCCCGCTCCCGCACTGACGCCCGTTCCAAGGGTCGCCGCGAAGGCGTTGCGAATCGCGTCCACACCGCCCCGCAGTTCAAACTGCACTTCCAGATCGCCCCCCGCGTCGGCCATCGACGCTGTCACGCTGTCAGCGAGTGGACGGTACGGGTTGGCGAGCGCACCGCCGCTTCCCGAAGCATTCAAGTAGCCTTGAGGACCGACAGTCGCCTGGAATTCACGCCCCGTATTTCCGCTCGTGCCGCGCTGCCCGGCATCCAAGGACGACTCGCCTGTGGCCACTCGCAAGGCCGCCTCATGAACCGGCCCGACATAACGCAACAACCCTTTGTCGAGAATCGCGACGCGATCGCAGATGAGCTCGACCTCCTGAAGGATATGACTGTTAACGAACACCGTCTTGCCACGCTGTTTCAATTGCTGCAGGACGTTGCGGACATGCGAACGCCCAACCGGATCGAGCCCGTCCGTTGGCTCGTCCAGGATCACCAATTGCGGATCGTGCAGCAGCGCCTGGGCGAGTCCCAGCCGCTGGAGCATGCCTTTCGAGTATTTGGAAACCGGATCGCCAGCACGCTGTGACAGGCCCACGAGCGGCAAAAGCTCGCTGGCTCGCGAGCGAACCACTCGCAACGGCAAGCCGCTCAGCCAGCCGTAATAGTCGAGTGCTGAATGGCCCGTGTGATGCCGCGCGATCCGCAGATTTTCCGGCAGATAGCCCACTTGGCTGCGGCCACGGCGGCTCCCCGCTGGGTGGCCCAACAGCGTCGCTCGCCCGCCTGATGCTCGAACGATTCCCAGCAGGATCTTGATGAACGTTGTCTTGCCAGCTCCGTTGGGCCCAAGCAACCCGAAAATCTCGCCCGGCCCGACAGTGAACGAAAGACCTTTGAGCACTTCCAGCGAACGACGGCGAATCCAACCCTCGCGATACGTCTTGCGCAGTCCCTCGACTTCGATCACGGGCGCCGACATCGTCGCTTCCCCTTTCATTGACAGCGAGCCGCTCGTTCACGCTTACGGCTGAGAACACCCATCCCGAAACGTGGCGGCTTCGGCCGCGAAAATCCGTTCCGGCGAGATCCCCGCCGCCCAAGCCGCCGCCCAGACGGCGAGTCGCTCGCGTCGCGTGAGGCCGCCGGAAAACTCGGGCGGGGCCGGTATTTCCTCGACCCCTTCCGCGCGAGCAAACACCGCTCGAACCACCTGCCCGCCAGCCGCGACCGGGCCTGTTTGGCCGGCTTGACTTGCTTGGCCGACCTGGGCTGCTTGGCCGACGTGGGCTGCTTGGCCGACCTGAGCTGCTTGGCCGACGTGGGCTGCTTGGCCTGCTTGGCTGTTCGCGGCGCTCGATGCGTTTGCCCGGTTCCATGCATTGG
>CAIXSC010000500.1 GCA_903921945.1 uncultured Planctomycetaceae bacterium | reverse complement strand
TTCATCATGAAGAGTGCCTGCGGGGCCACGGTCGTCGCGTCACGCTGGCCGGCTAACACGCTGGGATCCGCGAAGTCGAATGCTTGGAACACTTCATACAGGGCACTGCGAACGACGGGCACGTAAACCGAACGTGCCGTGAGATCATAGATCGCGGGATTCACGTTCGCGGTGCTGGTCACGTACTGGCGGTTGGGCGTGGGCAAGTACGATCCGCCCATGCGGCGATCCAACCGGTTGGAGACGGCGAGCAGCGAATCGCGGATCTCCTCGGCCGAAAGTCGGCGACGCGGTACTCGCCAGAGCAACCGGTTTTCCGGATCGGCCGCATCGGCCGACTCGCGATACGAATGGCTCATGCCGTAGGCCGCGGAGAGCGCGATCTCGCGATGCAGCGATTTCAGGCTCCAAGCGCGTCGCGGCAGTTCGGCGGCTAACCAGTCGAGCAACTCGGGATGGGTTGGCTTTTCACCCAGCAGGCCAAAGTTATCGGGCGACCGCACCAACGCTTGTCCGAAATGCCACAGCCAAACGCGGTTCGCGATCACTCGGGGAGTCAGCGGATGTGCGGAACGCGTGATCCATTGCGCCAGTTCGAGCCGTCCGCTGCCGCTCGCCGGAATCTCGCCGCTCGGAGCCAATTCGGATCGGACGGCGCGCAAGAATCGCCGCGGCACCTCTTCACCCAGCGTGAGATGGCTGCCGCGAAAATGAATCCGCAGGTTTTCCGGCTTGTTGTCAGCGACCGCCATCGCTTCGGGAATGGCGGGCATCGCTTTCTCGATGGCGGCCGCTTCGTCCCGCAGGCTGGTCAGCCGGGTTCGAGTTGTTTCCGCAAACGATTGCTCGATGTTTTTGGGGGCCGCGAATGGTCCCTGGCCGTCCTCAAGCACTCGTCGAGCTTCGGCCGATTCCCGCCACAGTTGGCCGTAGCGTTCCGCCAGTCCGCGCAACTCCAGGGGAGTCGCGGAGTCAGTGTTCGAGTTGAGTTCCACGCCGAACCGCCGTGCCCAATCGCGGGCTTTGTCGCTTTTGAGCAATGCCAGGTCGCGACGCAGCACCACTGCGATCCAAACGCCGAGCGGCGATTCGTCGATGAACCGGTCGTCTTTTCTCTGCTTGCTTAGGTAAGCGATCCACTGTGTCAGCAGATCGGCATGAAGCGGTGACTCAGCGGGCGCGGCTGCGACGTCCGTCTTGGCGACGATCAGGGATGGGTCGTCAGTAACAGCGGGGGCGAGCAGCAGTTTGTCGATGTGCGGAAAAAACTGTGGCTGTTCAAGACGCAAGGTGGTGCGACCAGCGGGCAGGTCGACCAGGCCTTCAACAAACCAGCGTTGGCCATCCGGCTGCCAACTGCCGGTAACTTGCCCGGCGACTGACGGCAAAGCGATCCGACCGTTGATCGATAGACGACAGGGGCGGCTGTCTTGCGCGGCATAGCGCAGTTCGACTCGATACGCGCCGGCGGAGGGGATCTCGATGTCGTACTCAGCGAAATTGGGCGCTTGGCCGCCATTGACTAAAACTCCGATCTGGCTCCCGTAGTTGGTCGTATCTTTTGTGACGTTTCCGCGATCGAAGCTTTCCGCTTCGCGCAGGATCAGGCCCGCGACTTGTTGCCGCTTCTCCGCGGGAAGATCGCCGTAAGGTTTCGCGGCGGCGAGCAAGTCTTGACGCTGCAGTCGTAGGGTCGCTTCGCGCAGGTAGTCCGTCGCTCGAGTTCTTTCATGATCCAGAATCGCGCGCGTCGCCGCATCCGCGATCTTGGTCGCCTCGGCCCGTTTGGCATTCGCTTCGCCACGGAACTTATCGCGGAGGGCGATCGTTTCCTTGTCGGCGATGGGGCGCTCTTGCCATACCGCGACGACATTGTGATTGATCATCGTGCGGGTGCTTTTAAAGATACCCGCTAACGCGTAGTAGTCGTGTGAATCGATGGGATCGTACTTGTGGTCGTGGCAGCGAGCGCAACCGAGCGTCAGGCCAAGGAAGCATTTGCCCAAAGTGTCGATCTGTTCGTCGACGATGTCCATCTGCATTTTGACCGGATCGTCTTCGGCGAGCATTTTCGCGCCAAGCGATAGAAAGCCGGTGGCGACCAAACCTTCGCGTTCCGAGTCGGCGTCCGCGTGTGGAAGCAAATCGCCCGCCAACTGTTCCTGCACGAACCGATCATACGGTTTGTCGCGATTGAAAGCCGCGATCACATAGTCGCGGTAACGGAAGGCGTTCGCATAGGCGAGGTTTTCGTCCAATCCGTTCGAATCGGCGTAGCGGGCCAGATCGAGCCAATGGCGGCCATAGCGCTCGCCGTATCGAGGCGACGCAAGCAAGCGGTCGACGACGCGCGAGAGCGCGTCGGGCGAGACGCTGGCGACGAACTCGGCGACCTCTTCCGGGGCGGGCGGCAACCCGGTTAGGTCGAAGCTCAATCGACGCAGGAGCACACTGCGGCTTGCCGGCGATGACGGACCGATTCCCGCTTTCTCGAGCGGCGCCAGGATCCATGCGTCGAGTGGCGATTGCAGCCAGTCTGGACGTGCGACGGACGGAGCAGGATGGGACACGATCGGTTGCAGTGCCCAGTGCGATTGCTGCTCGGCGGTGAAACTCATGAGTGGCGTGGTCGAACGGCCGTTCGCGATCGATGGGGGCTCGACGCGGGCCAACGGTTGATCGGGCCACGGAGCGCCCTGCCGCACCCATTCGGCAAGTTCCGCGATTCTCGCCGCCGGCAGTTTTTGCTTGGGCGGCATCTGCAAGGTTTCGCCATGCCCAACCGCGCGGATCAATAAGCTGTTCTTCGGATCGCCCGGAATCATCGCCGGTCCGCGCTCGCCACCCTTCAGCAACGCGGCGAGCGAGTCGACTCGCAATCCACCCTCTTGCGCGTCGGCACCGTGGCATTCGAAACAACGCTCAACCAACAGCGGCCGCACCTTCCGTTCAAAGAACTCGTTTTGTGCGGCGGTTGGCAATCGCTGATCGGCGGGTTTCTCATCGGCGAGAGACAAACGGATGCCGCTGAAAAGGCCGAAAAAGCTGAAAAAGACGATCAGAGTCGACGCCACGGCAATCAGCCGGCAGGCCGACGAACGAGGGCGGCGTGCGATTGTTGACATTCGTACCATGGCGAAAGCTCCTGGCGACACGGCGAGCTCGGTGGGCCTGTTCGAGGCTGGCGCGTTCGAGGCTGGCGCGTTCGAGGCGGGCATGTTCGACGCGGGCATGTTCGACGCGGGCATGTTCGAGGCGGGCGATGATGTTCGGGAGTGGGGCGGGCGGGAACGCGTAGGATCGGTCCGCGTTAGGGGAAGTGTCTCGAGGTGCGTTGGGACGCCGCACCGCGACGTGGGTGTGCGGATATGGGATGGCACCTACTTCGAGTCTAGCCCGATGGACGATCCGAGGCCAGTTCGAGCGTGCCCCCATAGGCTGGGGTCCTCGGCGATCGGCAGTTCAGGACCGAGGGAGAAGGTTTGCCAGCCAAGTTCGCGGTCGCTGACCGCCCAAAAAAATCCGAGTTTGCGGTGTTCCTGGGAATCCCAGCCGGTTAAGGCGCCCCCTGGGATCACGGCGGCCAAGCGATAGCCATTCGCGGTCATGGTGGAACGCAGGTTGAACGCAATGCCCTCGGGCGGCTTGGGACTTTCGCGGGCCCGATTGATCGCCAGCAACGCGACCGACGGTTTGTCGAGCCGTTGTCCGCCGCCAGCCGGTAGCAAAGCGAACCGATGGCAAAAGCGACTGGCTCGATGGACGTTGTGCGTGTCCCGGGTGTCGATCCAGATCTGCACACCGTCGCTGTCTTCAATGCGACTGGAGCGGCACCAGAGCGGCTGTTGCTTGCCAGTGACCGTGACCCGCAT
>CAIXSC010000499.1 GCA_903921945.1 uncultured Planctomycetaceae bacterium | reverse complement strand
GTCTGTGAAATCCACCATGGCCATCGATCCCGCGAAACACCGTGTCGTCTCGGAATTCAAACACTCGGCGCCGCTGCTATGCTGCGAATTCGACCCCGCCGGCAGGTTCGCGCTCGCGGGTGGTCGCGACCGTCAGCTTGCGGGCTGGGATTTGGCGTCGGGCGAGTCTTTCCAGCTATCGGGCCACGAGAGCTGGATCACGCTCGCCGCTCGGGCCCGCGCGGACATCGTGCTTACCGCCGATCAAACGGGTGTCGTGATCGCGTGGGATTGCCATGGCGACCGCCCCGAGCCTCGTTGGCGCATCGCGGCGCACGTGTCATCCATTCTGTCGCTGGCGGTAGACCCCGACGGCGATCATTTCGCGACCGGCGACCGCGACGGAACGATCCGCTTGTGGCGGTGTGGCGACGGCCAACGCACGGGCGAGATCGCCGGACTTGAGCATCCTGTCTATGGGCTCGCCTACCACTCCGACGGCAAGCAACTGTTCAGCGCCGACCGCCAGCCACGCAAGCCGCGTTGGAAACGGTGGGAAATCGCGGCCATCCGCGAGCTGCTTAGCGTCGAAGTGCCCGCGCTATCCGCCTACCGCCGCGTGGAGGACATCGAGTGGGGCGGTATCCGTTCATTAACCGCCTCTCCTGACGGACGAACCGTTATCGCCTGCGGCGAAAACGATTACGCCGGCCCCGCGTGCGCCATCGAATTCGACGCGGAGACGGGCACGCCGCTCCGAAAGTTCTCGTCGCCGTTGAAAGGCTTTTATTATGCCGCGCTCTTCCAACCGGCCGGTTTTCTGGCGGTTGTCGGCGGCGACATCGGAAAGGGCGAATGCCGACTGTGGCGACTAGCGGCTAGTGCTCCACCTTCCGCCCTTACCGCAGGCGCTGCCCCAGGCACTGACCCCGCCACCGCGCCAGCCCCAGCTCCAGCCTCCGGCACTGCCACCGCCCCAGCCCGAGCTGCTGCAACCGCCGCAAATGTGAATGCAAAAGCAAATGCGGATGCGAGTGCGAGTGCGGCTCCAACGGCGCCGCTGTCGGTGCCACTGGACACAAGCATCGCGATCGCCACTGCGGGGCCTTGCACCGCGATGGCCGTGCATCCCGAGGGACGCCGCTTTCTGCTGGCGCAGGCGATCGGCAAAGGTTCGTATCCCGACTCGGGGAGGCTCGGCCTTTACGAGTGGCTGGACTAGGGAGGCGTCGACATCTCGCGGGCGAGTATGGCGAGGGCGTGAGCGGGGCCGCAACGCGCGACCAGCGTTCCGGCAAGTTCCGCCAACGATACGATTGGCAGCACGGCGCTGCGAGCCGAAAGCACGCGTTCGGCGAGCGCGTCGCCATGGCCGCTGACCACTAAGAGTTCTGGGGGCGACTGCATGGCGTCAGCCACTCGATCGATCGCGCGCGCGATGTGCTCGGCTTGCGTTGCCGCGATCGCGTCAGCCGCGATCCAGGCATCCTCCTCGGAGAACGAGTCCGTGTCGACACAGATCATGCGGGCCAGCCGAGCTCGGGCCGCTGCGCGTGTCGCGGGGCGGCCATCGGCCGTGTGATGGTCGTTCGGGTCCTCCGGAAGTCCACGTAAAATCAGATAGGCGTCGCGCGTTGTGGCGAACAGTTCCTGCGCCACGGGACACTCGCCGCTACCGTACGGCAGCTCGCGGACGACCGCGCACACCGGACTGCGTTCAATTCCGGTGTAGACCAGTTCGCCGGCGATTAGCCGCTGGGAATCGTCCCGTCCGCGGGCCGCGGGGCGGCCGCCGATGAGCGGCACGATGTCGCAAGTCGTCGAGCCGATGTCGAGCAGAATAGCCGGCCGTCCTTGGACAAACCGAGCGGCGTAGGCGGCCAGCGCATGCCAATTCGACGCGGCCGCCAGTAGCGGATGGGAGCGCGCAACGGCCGGTGAGACCAGTCGACCGTCGACCAGATAGACGCGGGTATGTCGCCCGCCCGCCGCCTCCGCGACCGCCTCCAGGATGCGTCGCACACCCTCGGAGCGGGTTTCGAAACAGTCGGCCAATTCGCCGGTCATCGTGACCGCCAAGTGGTCGGCCGCGGGCGCTTCGGCGATTAGGCCGCGAAGCTCGGCCGCCAATTGGGGTAACTGCTTCCACAGGGGAAACACGCAGGCGCTCGCGTACCCACGGCCATCAGCGACTTTCAGGTTCGCGCCGCCGATATCCAGTGCTAACCAACTCATGCGCGTGGATCGGCGAGGATCTCCCGCACGACCTCCCCATGGACATCGGTGAGGCGGAAGTCCCGCCCGGCGAATCGATAGGTCAGGCGACGATGATCAAGTCCCATGAGATGCAGCATCGTCGCATGCAGATCGTGCAAATGGACTTTGTTCTCGACCGCGTAGTAGCCATAGTCATCGGTCGCGCCATGGCGGATACCCGGTCGAATGCCGCCGCCCGCAAGCCACATGGTGTAGCCTTGCGGATTGTGATCGCGTCCATCGCCGCCTTGGGCAACCGGTGTCCGCCCGAACTCGCCGCCCCACAGGACGAGCGTGTCGTCGAGCAAGCCGCGTTGTTTCAGATCGGTTAGCAAGGCGGCGATCGGCTGGTCGACTTCCATCGCGTTCCGTCCATGGTCGGCGCGCAAATTGCCATGTTGGTCCCATTTGTAACTGTGCGATATCTGCACGAATCGCACGCCGCGCTCCGCGAACCGCCGGGCCATCAAGCATTGCCGTCCGAAGTTTCGCGTTTGGGGATTGTCGATCCCGTAGAGCCGTTGCGTTGCCGCCGTCTCCCCGTCGACGCTCTGCATTTCCGGCGCGGCGGTTTGCAGTTGATAGGCCAGTTCGAACGAGCGAATGCGGGCTTCCAACGCCGAATCGGGCCCCGTCATCGACAGTTGGTCGGCGCTAAGCGCGTTGGCCAAATCGAGTTCCAGCCGCTGCAGTCCGGCCGGCGTGTTGTCGGCCGACGCGATGAAGGGAATCTTCGCCCTATCAGCCGGAATGCTCGCGTTGCCGATCGGCGTTCCCTGATACACAGCCGGTAGGAATGCCGAACTGTACGCGTTCACGCCCCCATGGGTCAGCGTTGGACAGACGGTGATGAAGCCGGGAAGATTCTGGCTTTCGGTGCCCAATCCATAGTTGATCCACGAGCCCATGCTCGGCCGCACAAACGTGTCGCTGCCCGTGTGCAGTTCCAGAAGCGCCGCTCCGTGCCGCGAATTGCTGCCCCACATGCCATTGATGATGCACAAGTCGTCGACATGCCGCGCGATGTTGGGAAACAAGTCGCTGACCCAGGCGCCGCACTGGCCGTACTGGCGAAACTTCCATGGCGACTTGAGCAGATTGCCGGTCTGTGACGACACCACTCGCGGTTTGTCGAACGGCAGCGGCTTGCCATCATCGCGTTCCAACAAAGGCTTGTAATCGAACGTGTCAACTTGGCTCGGCCCGCCGTGCATGAACACGAAAATCACCCGCTTCGCTTTCGCGGGAAAATGAGGCGCTTTCGGGGCGAGCGGGCCGGAATCCGCGGCCAAACTATTTTGGCCGGCGCGATCCGAGGGGTCGGCGCCCCGCGACAACTCCGCCAGCAAACCGGCCAACGCCAAGCCGCCGAATCCTGCCGCCGACGTCTGTAACATCGCGCGCCGCGTCACGACCGTCGAAAACCGTTTGCAAGCGTGGCTCATCGTTCGCTCCTCTCTTCACGAAAGCTTCGGGCAGAGCACGGCGCCTCCGGCCGTCAATCAATGTAGATAAACTCGTTGGCCGCCAGTACCGCTCGCGCCAACGCCCGCCATGCCTGCCGCCGCACAACTGCGGCGGATTCCGCGGATCGAGTCGCGCTGGCGCCAGACGCATCCTGCACACCGACAGCTTCCAAGTATTGATCGAGGAAAGCGGCGATGCGTTCGCGTTCACTCGTGCGCGGAGGCCTGGCATACGCCAATTCGAACAGTCGCGTTACCCGCTCGGTGTCGTCGGTGTTGGGCAAGGCGAGCAGTTGTTCGGCGACGCTTTGACTGGCTTCGGCCGTCAGCTTGCTATTCATCATGAAGAGTGCCTGCGGGGCCACGGTCGTCGCGTCACGCTGGCCGGCTAACACGCTGGGATCCGCGAAGTCGAATGCTTGGAACACTTCATACAGGGCACTGCGAACGACGGGC
>CAIXSC010000498.1 GCA_903921945.1 uncultured Planctomycetaceae bacterium | reverse complement strand
CTGCGTAGCCCGCCACCGGCCAAGCAACGACGCCCTCCCCGAACCGTCCTCCTCGTTCACCCCCGTCCTCGTTCACCGCCGTCCTCGTTTACCGCCGAGCCGAAGGCGACGGCCGGGTCGCCCTGTCGATCGGCGCCGCCTTCCCGAATCGAAGTCAACCGAGCCAGCGCACTCTACATCGCGGCGATCCGTCTGTTCGTCTGCTCGTCAGTCAGTCAGTCTGTCAGTCAGTCAGTCAGTCAGTCAGTCAGTTCGTTAGGGTGGCAAACGGGTGACGTCGACGTAAGCGTGTTGGCCGCCGTTTTGGCGTGCCAGTCGCACGAGGAAGTTGTTTCCGCTGCGCTGCGGGCCGGCGCCGAATTCGATCGTATTGAAGACGATGCCGCGATTGCGGCGTTCGATCTGAGCGAGCTCGGCGGCGGTGAGTTGCGGGTCATCGGCGTCGGTGAGAAAGAAGACGACATCCGGCGCCAGTCCCAACGCCAAGTTGATTGCCAACATGTGATCGGTGCCGCCGTCCGCCGTCATGTTCCGGATGTACTCTTCGGCGAGCCGCTTGTTTTTGTCTTCGCCAAACACCATGCGGGGCGGCTGAGGCGCGAACGGGTTAAACACGGACGGCCGGTTGTTATAGAAGATGATTTGGAATTGATGAGTGCTCTCGAGCGATCGCAGGCTGTTCGCCAACTCTCGTTTGGCGGCGGCGAGCGGCCGGCCCTCGAAGCCGGACATGCTGGCCGACCGATCAAACAGGTAGAGGAATTTGGAGCCGACGCCAGGCACGCCGAACACGTAAGTCTGCGTCGCTTTCCCTAGGCCGCGCGGGCCTGCGGTCGTGGTGGCTCCTCCACGGAGAAGCTGTCCGCCTCCGCCGCTGCCGGTTCCGCCAACGTTTGACAAACCGGCGACGGCGGCGGCCGCCGTCACTCCATCGCGGCTCGGCAACACGGCGGCCGCGTCGACTGGAGCGGCAACCGCCCCGGGAAGCGCCGCCAACTGCGCCGCCAGTGTCGCGGCCGTCGAGTCAGTCGCCGTCGAGTCTGTCGCTGTCGAGTCTGTCGCTGTCGAGTCAGTCGCTGTCGAGTCAGTCGCCGTCGAGTCTGCGGCCGTCGAGTCTGCGGCCGTCGAGTCGTTCGCGGGGCCAGCCGCCGCGGCGTCGCCAGCCGCTTCGTCATCGCCGGGTTCGTAATATTCCGGGGTTGCTGTCGAAAGGTCGACCAGCACGATGCCCGCTCGGCGTTCCGGCGAGGAGTTGCCGGCGGGCGTGGGGGGATTCCACAGCAAGGCGGCGATCAGAAACGCGGCCGCGTGGATCAGGGCGGAAACGAGCCAGGACAGGCCGCTCAAAGGCGGCGGCGGTTGGGGCGGTTCGGCCATCGCGTGATGATCCGGCATCATGCTCGCACCGGTCGCGCCGCGAAAGCGTGGCGAAAGCGCAGTCGCGGCAACGGACCCGCCAGTTGGCGGCCCCGGCTTTCCTGGGATGTTTCCGGCTGGTTTCGAGTTCGCCATCGTGCTTGTCGCTACCCAGGCCGTGATCGTTTGCAGAATGCCACCGCGCTGTCTCCGGCCCCTAGTAGCTACCGTAGTGACTTCCCGATTAACTTGCGAGTAGCTTGAGTCGGTCTTGGAATCGAGACATCCGTCTTTTTGCTTTGGGTCCGACCATTCCCCAGGGAGACTTTCGCACGATGCCCCGTCCACAATCCGCCGTCACAATCCGCTGTCCTCTCGATGAGCCGCATTCGCAATCGGAGTTGCTGCCAGCCCAGATTTCGCCGGTCGCGCGGCCCGCGGCGGGCCACTCGAGTCCTCCGACGGTCCCCGGCTTGGCCTTCCGATCGACGCATGGAAAGCTCGTCCGACGAGCGATGCGGACAGCATGGATGATGCTGGTAGCCGGAGCGGCGCTCGTAAATCCGGTCGTCGATTCGTTCCTCGCGCACGCCACTCGAACGGCTCGCGTGGCCGCTGCCGAGCCATCGGCTGCGCCGTTGGGCCGCTGGCAGCGAGGCAATCTGCACACGCATTCGCTCTGGAGCGACGGAAACGACTTTCCGGAGATGATCGTCGATTGGTACAAGCGGGCTGGCTACCAATTCCTCGCGTTGTCGGACCACAACATTCTGAGCACGACGGAAAAGTGGATCGACGTCGACGCGCTCGCCAAACGTGGCGCGATCGGCGGACTCGAACGCTATCAAGCCCGCTTCGGCAACGACTGGATCGAGACTCGCGAGAAGGACGGAAAGCGGCAAGTGCGTCTGAAGACGTTGCCGCAGTTCCGCGGGAAATTCGAGGAGCCGGGACGATTTCAATTGTTGCAAGGCGAGGAGATCACCGATCACGTCGGCGACCTACCCATCCACATCAACGCCAGCAATCTGATGGATTTGATTCGGCCGCAAGGCGGCAAGACGGTCCGCGAGGCGATCGCGAACAACATGATCGCCGTTCAAGCCCAATCGCAGCGGATCGGCCAGCCGATCCTGGCTCACTTGAACCACCCGAATTTCGGCTGGGCGGTGACGGCGGAAGACATGGCGGCGGTCGTCCAAGAGCGATTCTTCGAGGTTTACAACGGCCATCCGGGAGTGAATCATCGTGGCGACAAGCTGCGCGCGGGCACGGAGCGGATGTGGGATATCGCCAACACGATCCGTTTGGGCGAAATGCAAGCGCCGCCGCTGTTCGGGCTAGCCACCGACGATTCCCACAATTATTTCGGAGACCGCGGGTCGTCGCCCGGCCGCGGTTGGATCATGGTCCGCTGTGATTCGCTCGACCCGTCCGCGCTGGTCCACGCGATCGAGGCCGGCCAATTCTACGCTTCGAGCGGCGTTGAACTGAGCGATGTTCGTTACGATGAAGCCGGAAAGAAGCTCAGCCTGGAAATCGTCGCCAAGCCGGGCGTCACTTACACGACTGAATTCATCGGCACTCGCCGCGACTACGACCGGACCAATGAACCGGTGCTCGACGCCGACGGCAAGCCGATCGTCGCCACCCGGCGTTACTCGGCCGATGTCGGCCGCGTTTTGGCCACAGCCACCGGCCCCACGCCGCAGTATGCGTTGAAAGGGGACGAACTGTATGTGCGGGCGGTGGTGACCGCGAGCGAAAAGCCGGCCAATCCGGCGTTCGCGAACCAATTCCAGCAAGCTTGGACCCAGCCGGTCGGTTGGAAGATCAAGCCGGCGGAGAAACGCGACACTCCAGCCGCCGTGCAACCGCCCAACCAATCGGCGCCGAAGTCGGAAAAATAGGACCACGGGACTCGGACGGCGGCAGTCGGTGTGCGAAGCGACTCTGGCTGCAACGCGACGAAAGGGAAGGGGGGGGCGGCTGAGTGTCAGTCTCCCCTTTCGAGGAGGCCCGGATCGATACGGGATGGGCACTGCCTAGACGTTAGGCAAACGCTGACCGGAATGCATCGGCAAACCGGTCTGCGCACGGGTGGTGTGAAGACTCCCCGTGGTCCGCGCATCGCGCGCCCCAAACTCGGGCATTCCACCGGTTTCTCATGGCGGACACGCCAACCTTCCTGTCCAGGAATCTCAGTCGTTTCGCGAACCGGCCCCGGTCACGTGGCGGTCGGCGCGATATTTGCACTACGGAGGAGTCACCGAGGGAAGCGAACGCATGGCTAGGCAACGGATTCGGTCGTCGTTCGCCGCTGATTCTCAACAACAACCAGGAGCCCGCGATGGCTGAGGCGACGTCCAAATCGGGTGTCATGTCCGACAAGGAATTGGAACAGGTGCTGATGGAATCGCTACGGCACCAGATTCCGGCGATCCGACGCGTGCGTGTGGATGTCCATGACGGCACGGTGCGCATCTGCGGCCGCGTGCAGTCGTTCTACGAACGGCAACTGTGCCTGACCTGTTGCCAACGTCACGCCGGCGTCCGTCAAGTCGTCGACGAAATCGAGGTCACGCTGTCGGCCAGCAACTATTTCCCAAGCCAGCTCGACCAACCGCAGATCCGCGGCTAGCACGCAGCCAAATTGCTGCCAAACCGTCGCCAAACCTTCGCCAAGCCAGCGGCCCAAAGCCAGCGGCCCAGTGGCCGCCGCCTCGCGCTCAACGCCCCGCGCATCGGGAGCGGCCAAGTCCCTGCCGTACCGTGGCGGATCCACGGGAAGCGATCGCGAAGAGCGTAGCCGGTCGAGCGGTCGGTCGAGCGATCGACCGGGTGGTTGCCGTTATCGGCCTTCGCGGAT
>CAIXSC010000497.1 GCA_903921945.1 uncultured Planctomycetaceae bacterium | reverse complement strand
GCGTTTTGCGGCGAAACGCCGGAATCATCGCATCGAGCATCGGCAGAGACATAGCGATGCCGGCGCCTCGGAGAAACGTGCGGCGGGAGAGGGACATTGGCGGATTCCTGGATGGTGCGGTTCGAGATGAGCGTAATTTTCAACAGCCGCGCTTACTTGTTCAAGAATAATGGACTCTGGATCACCTGATGCAGCAATTCGTTGAGATTCGGATTCGCGCCACCGGCCCGTTTCAGGATTTCATTGACCGCCGGACGGTCGGCGAAGCTGACGGGAGCCCCCGTCGCATAGACGACCAACTGATTCGCGAGATTGCGGGAAAAGACCGGCAACTCGCCGTTGAGCAACGCTTGGTATTCGCGAAGTGTCACGAACTTGCGACCGTCGACCAGTTCTCCGCTGGCATCGACCGGTTGGCCGTCGCGGAAGTTGACATGATTCTTGAACTCCGCTTCGGGAGTCAGATACGAACGGAAGATCCGCGAAAATTCGGGAGCTTTTTTCCCTTCGGTTGCCCGATAGAAATCGCGCCAACCGCCGATCACGTCGTAACTCTCCAACGCGAAGCCCGGCGGATCGAAACGCGCATGACAGCCCGCGCAGGCCGAATCATCGCGATGTTTGGCAAGTTGCTCGCGAATCGTCGTCGCCCCTCTCACATCGGGTTCAATCGCCGGGATATCCGGCGGAGGCGGTTGCGGCGGTTGTCCAAGGATTTTCTTCATCACCCACGCGCCACGTTTGACGGGACTGGTTGTCGAGCCGTTCGCGGTCACCTTGCAGACGGCGGCCATCGTCAAGAAGCCGCCGCGTGTGTTCTTGGTTTGATCGACATCGACGCGGCGGAAGCGGACCCCTTCCACGCCGGGGATACCGTAATGCTCGGCCAATCGCTGGCTCACCATGTTGATCGGCGTCGACAGCAGCTGCGACGCCGGCAATCGATTGCGAACCGCGAACTTGAAGAACTCGCGCGGCTCGCGACGCATCGCGTCCTCCAGGTACGGCTGGAACTCGGGATAGAGCTGTTTGTCGGGACTGGTCAGATCGAAGTCGCGCAGATCGAGCCATTGGTCGGGGAAGTCCTGGTAGAACCGATCCGCCTTGGAATCGCCGAGCAGTCGTTCCACCGCGGCTCGCAAACCATTCGGTTCGTCCAGCCTCCCGGCCTTCGCATCGGCGAGTAGCGCGTCGTCGGGACACGTGTTCCACAGGAAATAGGATAGCCGGCTCGCGATCGCGTAACCGTCGAGCTTCCCGTGCGACTCGTTGAGGAACAAAAAGTCGGGACCGAGCAGTGCGGTGCGATACGACTCGAGCAACGCGTCCTCGAACGCACCTCCCTCTTTGCCGCGCGCGTCGGCGATCGCGGCATAGCGCTCGACTTCGGCGTTGGTCACCGGACGACGGAACGCTCGCGGTAAAAACGTCGCGAGCAGTCGTCGAGCATCTCCCGCCGGATCGTCGGACACAGTCGCTCCGGGGACCAATCGCCCGGGCCCGTTGGACGCGCCGCGCGCTTGGCGAAATGTTGTGGGTCGATCGGGCTTGGGGACATCCGGCGTCAGCTTCGCAAACGGTACGACCGGCAAGTGGCCGAACAAGCGGCGGTGACTCGCCGGCGGCCACTCGTCATAGAGCGGTCCCGTGACGACCAGTTTGTCGATGGCGATACCCGCGCCGGAGTACGCTTTGATCTGACCCTGCGAGAAGTAGACGTGAGCATCCAGAAACGACGTCCCGGCGGCTCGCAGATGGTTTTCGTCGGTCGGTGCGATGTCGACGATCAGTTCCGAATACGTCGGCTTCAAACTCGGGGCGTCGATGAATCCCAGCAGACGGCTGCCGCAGTAGACCCCGACCGAACCGGAACGCGGCGATGGCTTCACTTCGCCCTTGTCCCACCAATAGGACCACGCTGACACACCAATCTGATACCGGCCGGGATGAACAGGAGCGAAGTTGAAGCGACCGCCGAAGGACTCGCCAAACGTCCGCGTCATACCGACGGTCGAGCCGTCTTTGAAAACCCCGTCCTTCTCGGCCTCGCCCAAGCCTTGGTACTTGCCGCCGAATGCCCACTTGCCACCGGGATACTTGCCATCGGCGTTCGTCGCGGACGGCATCGGAAACCGGGACTCGTCATACTTCATGTCGGGCGTGAGCATGATCGCATCGCCGCCGCTCAGCAGCACTTTGTAGTCGTATTGCTGGTTGGCGTAGAGCGTTCGTCGCTCGACCTCGGGAGGCACCGACCACTTCGCCACCGCCGCATCGAGCGCCTTGTCGATCGCCTCGGCGTACTTCGCGAGTAACACGGGCGAGACATCCAAAGCCGCCGCCGTCTTGGTGTAGCCGTCCGCTCGGCCGTCATCGGGAAGCAGCTCCTGCACTTCAATCCACGGCACATCAAGCAGGTCGCGCAGCGTGTTCTCAAACTCGGCCCGATTCATTCGCCGAACCACGCGACGACCATTCTTGTGGCGAAGTTGCGTCTCTTCCGCGCGCAAAGTCTGACCGAGCCACTCGAGCACGGGCTGGATCTCTTCCGCCTTCGGCCGGGGCGCATCCTTGGGCGGCATCTCGCCCGACTGCACGC
>CAIXSC010000496.1 GCA_903921945.1 uncultured Planctomycetaceae bacterium | reverse complement strand
GTCTACGGCGTGACTCTACCGGCCCGCGACAGCAAGTGGTTCTCGCGGGTCGGGGCCGTCGCGCGGGGCGAGGACGTGACAGGCACTGACCAAGACCGCCGCGATTGCAGCTTCCTTTCGAGCGGTTCATGATAGCGACCTAACCCGTCTCGCTTCCGTGGGGAGTTCTCGCCATGCCCGTCCGTTGCAGTTGCCTGTTGTCGCTGTTGTGTCTGGTCGTCAGTTGGTCCCCGGCAACCGCCGCCGACAAGAAAGTCCGGCTATTCGTGCTCTCGGGCCAATCAAACATGGCGGGGCTCGATCCGCGTGTGTCGTTCACCCCGGCGGTCGAGCGTGAATTTGCCGGGGACGAGGTGATCGTGGTCAAGCACGCCGTCGGTGGCCAACCGATCCGCCGTTGGTACAAACAGTGGCAACTTCCCGCCGGAGCCACGGAAGGCAAGACGGCTGGGAAGAACGGCGATCTGTACGACCAATTGATGCAGGCGGTGACGAAAAGACTGGGTGGAAGGAAACCTGACTCCGTGGTGTTTGTCTGGATGCAAGGCGAACGGGACGCTAAGGCCGGCTGGCAGTCGGCGTACTACGAGGCGTTGCGAGGGACGATCGAGCAGCTCCGGGTCGACCTCAAACACCCCGACATGGCCGTGGTTGTTGGTCGGCTCAGCGATCATCTCAAGAACGATGCCGGCTGGGACGCCGTCCGCGCCGCGCAGGAAAAGGTCGCAGTTGACGAGCCGTTGGGCACATGGGTCGACACCGATGACCTGAATGACGTGAAGGGGAAAAACGACCTCCACTACACCAAGGACGGCTATGCCGAACTCGGCCGGCGATTCGCGGCCCGCGCGAGTGAGCTGGTCCGAAAGCATGAAGCCAAATAGATCATGCCGCGTTTTGGCTAAAAGTTTAGCTGCTTGACGGTCAACAACCGGTTGGGAGCCCGAAACTCACTCGCTCAGATAGGCTTCACGTTGTCTTTCCCGACGCTGCGTCCATGGGCCGCTACCGGTGTGGTCCCTTGTTGTACGCTGCCGGCCAGCGTGGATCGGCTATTTCGCGAGGCCGATCTGAAGAAGTGTTAGCACGACGTCGCGCGGCCTATGAATCAGCGATCGAAGCCGAAATAGCACACCAATCGATCACCGGGGCGAGGCAACCGGGGCGAGGCAAAATGTCAGCCGGAACAACGAACTTGGTGCCGGGGCGGATCGCCCGGGTCCGGCAGCGAACCTATCTGATAGAAGAGGTTGTCAAGCCACCGCGCGCCGCCGATAGCACGCTGGTACGGCTCTCCTGCGTCGACGACGACAACCAGGGCCAGCCCCTCGAAGTGCTCTGGGAAAAGGAACTCGATCCCCAGATCCTCACCAGCGAAGCCTGGGAGGCGATCGCTTCCAAGGGATTCGACGAGACGCCGGTCTTTGCTTCGTACTTGAACACGCTCAAGTGGAACTGCGTCACGGCGACCGATCCCAAGCTGTTCCAATCGCCGTTTCGAGCGGGCATCCGCCTGGACGCCTACCAGCTGGAACCCCTCCGCAAAGCCCTGCGTTTGCCCCGCGTCAACCTGTTCATCGCCGACGACGCCGCTCGCGAGGGGCTCAACCTGCAGGCCCACTGCTGGAATTTGTTTCACTTCGACGTGCCGTGGAATCCTAGCCGCATGGAGCAGCGCAACGGTCGTATCGACCGCAAGCTCCAGCCGCAAGATGCCGTCCGTTGCCACTACTTTTACTATCGCCAGCGGGCGGAAGATCGCATCCTCGACGCGCTGGTGCGCAAGACGGAAACGATCCGCAAGGAGCTGGGCAGCCTGGCCCAAGTGATCGACGCGCGCTTGACCGACCAGTTGAAACAGGGGATTCGCCACGATCAGGTCGACGACTTGGCGCGAGACATCGACGGCGCCCAGCTCGATCCGGCCCGTCGCGCAGTGGTGGACGAGGAACTGGAAGCCAATCGCCAGCGACACACCGAATTGAAACAGCAAATTGACCGACTGCGGACCGCGCTGGAGGAGTCGCAGGCGCAGATCGGCCTCCGCCAGGAGCCCTTTCAGTCGGCCATCTCGTGCGCCTTGCATCTGGCGGGCGGCGCGCCATTGGCGCCTCTGGCCCCAGCCGAACGCCCCAAAGATTGCCAACAGACGCAGTGCCTGACCTTTCCGCCGCTCGATCAACAGAAATCGGATTGGACCGCCACGCTTGACGCGCTGCGAGCCCCCCGGCCGCGCGGCCAGAAGCTCTGGGAATGGCGCAATTCGTCGCCCATTCGCCCGATCGTGTTTCACGATCCGGGCGTCGTGACCGACCAAGTCGTGCATCTGCACCTGGAACATCGCGTCGTCCAGCGGCTGCTCGGCCGATTCATCGCTCAGGGGTTCGTCTACCACGATTTGTCGCGAGCGTGTCTCACGCAATCGCGCGATGCGATCCCGCGCGTGATCCTGCTGGGACGATTGGCCCTCTACGGCCCAAGCGCCGCTCGGCTGCACGAGGAGATCATTCCTATCACGGCTCGCTGGACCGATCCCGACCTACGCAACGGCCCGCTCGCGCCGTATGCCCGTGACAGTGAAACCAAAACACTTCAATTGCTCGAAGATTCGCTGCTGGGCGGCGGTGGACGAGCGTTGACGGCCTCCATCCGCCAGCAACTGCAAGCGGCCGCCGGCCGCGATATCCAGGAACTCTTGCCGCACTTACAAACTCGCGGCGAGGAATACGCCGCCGACGCGGCCAAGAAACTGCGGGAGCGGGCCAAAGCGGAGTCCCACGCCATGCGCGACATCCTCGTCACGCAGAAGAAGCACATCGAAGCGACGGTGGCCAAGTACGAAAAGACCGACCGGCAACAACAGCGGTTGGACTTCGGCGAACTAGCCAACGAACTCCGTCAGCTCGAAGACAACCATCGCTATTGGGTCAAACGGCTCACGTCGCTCGACGACGTGTCCTAGTTCACCGGTAACTGGAGTTTCGCGGGCTGTGGATGAGCGAACGGGCGATGGCATCCTGCCCGATGTCGTCGTCAAGCATCATGAAGGCGAGGCTGTGGTAATCCGCACCGCGGCTTGTTCTATCGCCGCGGCTTGTTCTATCGCCGCGGCTTGTTCTATCGCCGCGGCTTTCTTTGGCGCCGCGGCTTTCTTTGGCGCCGCGGCTGTCTATGGCGCCGCGGCTGTCTATGGCGCCGCGGCTTTCTTCATCGCTGCGGCTTTCTCTGGCTTCGCGGCCTACTCTGGCGCCGAGGCATTTTGTGCCGTGGCGATGGCCCGATTTCTCTACCACAGCCACCGCAATTCGATGCGGAAGTTGTCTTCGTACCAGGTCTCATGCGTCAGTGCGTGGCCGTAGCCGGCGTAGAGGTCGGTGTCGGGCGTTAGTTGCCAGCGGAGCCCCACTTTCGCGTTCACGATCGTGTCGCCAACCGCACTGGTGAATTGCGTCTGGAGTGGCGGGAAGGTCGTGATACCGGTGGCGCCTTCCAGCACCGTCCAGCCAACCACTTCGAACACCGCGCTAAGCGGACGGCAAGCGTCGCAATCGTTCAACTGGTAGCTGGTGCCCAACCCGTAACGCAACACGTTGCCGGCGAAATTCGGTGTGCCTCCCACCGCGATCCAATCGCGCAGTTCCGCGAAAAACGCCATCCGTTGGGAAAAGCGCCGATAGTACAGCAAAGCCGGTTCGAGACTGGCGTGGTCGGTGCCAAGGCCCCGGTCGCCATCGCCTGTCGGCAGATAGACGCGGAACTGAGCGGTGATCGTCGAGCACGAATCCTGGGAGAGAGCGTATTTGAACCCGATGTTGCTATCGCCCAAGCCGGCCGTGTT
>CAIXSC010000495.1 GCA_903921945.1 uncultured Planctomycetaceae bacterium | reverse complement strand
CTCGGCCCCGTGGAGCAACCGGCACTGTTCGGCCAACTGGTCGCCATTCGGATGGCCGTCGCGTTGGTAGACGTAACCGGCCAGTTGGCCGGCGAGCATGTGGTCGGCTTGAGCCGGTTCGTCGCAGCGCCACACCGAGGCCGGATAGATCGCCGGGGAATGCGGGCGGGTTGGCAGCTCGGCCAATTCGGGCAGACGCGGACAAATATCCTCGGGACGCATCGCTTCTTCGCTTTCAAGTGCCGATGGGACCGGTTCGTGGGAAGTTCCCGATCGTAACGGCGATGGGTGCGGATGTCATCCGGCATCGTTCTTCACACAACACACACATCATGAACACGAAACGCTTAACCAGTCTTCATAAAACCCGCCTTGAATGAAATGGGAACTACGGAGTTTGGGGGAAGGATCGGTTCCTTTTCCAGTGAGAACTTCGGGTTGAAGAGCGGCCATTTGGCGGGTTGTGATCGACTCGCCGATTCGGTTCTAAGGCCCCTACTGACAGGGGCCGGATGGGACATGGGTGTGTCGATGAAGGGCAGCCAGTGGAGTTCGCGTGCCAGGAGCGGGGCGGCTATCCGCACGAAGCACGAGTATCGAATCGAGGTGCAACACGCAGCATCGCCTTCGCTAGCATTCGGGCCAAGGTTGATGGATGGCCAGCCGGTCAACATCCGCGTACTCGACCGAAAAGCGTTCACGCTGGTGGAAATGCTGGTCGTCATTTTCATCATCGGACTGCTGGTCGCCCTGTTGCTGCCGGCGATCAATATGGCGCGTGAATCGGGACGCAGCGCCGCGTGCGTTAATAACCTGCGTCAGTTTGGCGGAGCGTTGACCGAACACGCTCAACGCCGCAACGGCGCGATCTGCACCGGCGCGTGGGATTGGATGCGTGACGGGGCGGTCACGGAGAAGGGCTGGGTCGCCGACCTCGTCAATTCCAGCGTTCCGGTCGGCAAGATGACATGCGCGTCGAATCCCGCTCGGATTAGCGAAAACTACGGACCGCTGCTCGATGCGAACACCACAACTTTTGACGCCTGCGTGGACCGTGCCGGCTCGCCGCTATCAACGAACCTCGACGGCACTCAATCGGTCAACCCGTGCCGCCAATTGATCACCAGCGCGAATTCGTTCTCACCCGGCAGCGAGGCGCGCAAAAATCTGCTGGTGAACGGGATCTTGAGCAAGTTCTACAACACCAACTACTGCTCGAGCTGGTATCTCGCTCGAACCGGCGTGCTCATCGACAGCAACGGCAATTTGAAGCCCAATCAGGGCGGCTGCGATACAAGTTTGAAGTCGCGGAACGTGACCATCGGACCCTTGACGGAAGTTCGTCTGGATCGCGCGACCGTCGGCACCAGTTTCGTGCCGTTGCTCGGCGACGCTGCTTCCGTTGGCATCCTCTCCTCATCGCTCGACACCATTCAGGGTGGCGAACCGCTGGCCAAGTCGTTCACGGACGGACCGGTTCGGTTGACTGACATGTCCGTGCCGACTTTCGCCAATGGGACTCCCCAAGCCGGAGCGAACGGTTGGTGGGCGG
>CAIXSC010000494.1 GCA_903921945.1 uncultured Planctomycetaceae bacterium | reverse complement strand
TGGCATGGTCCCAGGCAGGCCGTGCAGTTGTACAGCATGCGGTTGGAACGGTCGGAGCGCACGGTGATCGTCACGACGACCGGCTTGCCTTTCTCCAACGGCAGCCGCAAGCGGAACAGATCGCCTTGAAAATAAACTTGCGACGGCACATCCACATGATGGGCGCCGCCCTGCTGGATCAGCTTGGGACCGCGCGGGCCCAACATCCGGCAGGCCATGGGAAACGTAAGTCGCGCGAGTCGGTCACGCAACGAGAGTTCGCTTTCCGGTTTGGTCGTCATCGGCAGCTCCTTCCTTCCGTTTGCGCACAGCCCCTCCTGTCGCATTCCCTTCACGTTACACGCGCTCGGAACGGCTGCCAATCCGGTGCCGCAGCCGAGAATTGCGGGGACATTCCGACGACGATACTCGCACAGTTTCCGGCGGCTGCTAGAATTCGGAACTCATTCTATTAGGGACTCTCAACCGGGATACTTGCCATGCAGGTCGCGTTGAACCGCGTCGTGTCGATTGATTACCAGCTACGGGATGAGGAGGGCGAGTTGATCGACGAATCGGCGCCGGGCGAGCCGCTTGAATACCTCCATGGAGTCGGCGGTATCATTCCCGGTTTGGAAAAGGCTCTGGAAGGCCGGCGCGTCGGCGATTCGTTCGCGATCGTCATTCCACCCGCCGATGGTTACGGCGAACACAATCCCAAGCTGACCCAACGCGTGTCGCGCCGCGATTTCGGCAAGGATCAAGAGTTGGAACTGGGCATGCGGTTTCGCGTGCAGACCAACCTGGGCCAGCAAGTCGTGACGATCATCGATATCGACGGCGACGACGTGACGCTGGACGCCAACCACGAGCTGGCCGGCGTCACGCTCTGCTTCCAGATCGCGGTGCGCCAGATCCGGGAGGCCACACCCGAGGAAATCTCGCATGGCCATGTCCATGGCCCCGGACATCATCACTGAGAGCGCGGTTACAAGCCGAACTTGACCGCCAAGCCGCAACCGGTAACGGCCAAGCCCGCAAGCGCGTGGCCAAACCGTTGCCAGGGTCCCAGGGATACTCGGGAAATGCCGTGCAGCATCGACAGCACGGCGACCGTCATCGTTCCCACCGTGACCAACGCGAAGACGGACGCCACAAGCACCACCAACCCCGCGTTCGCCTGCGACGCGGGATACATCAGCATCGGAATCAGCGGTTCGCACGGCCCGAAGAGGAAGATCGTAAACAGCACCCACGGTGTCAGGCCGCCACCGTTTTCGCCGGACGGGCTGGGTGCGTTGGGTGCGCCGGCTGCGTTCGATGCGTTCGATGCGGTGGCTGACACCAGCGCCGATGCGGGTTCGGAGATTCGTTGCGCACTAGGTTCCGCCCCAAGCTCCGCACCAAACTCCGCCCTAAGTTCCGCACCCGCATCGGACAGTCGTTCCGAGCCTCGATCAGGCACGCGCTTCACGCCTCGTTCCCATTCTCGCGCCGCCTCTCGGTCAGGCGCAAGCCCATGGGCGTGGGCGTGAAGATGCTCGCCCTGATGAGCGTGTTCATGCTGATGCACGGTGCCGTCGACATGGGCATGCAGGTGCGCGTGGGGCAGTCGGCGAAAGGCATGCAGCAGTCCCCACACCAGATACGCCATGCCGAAACCAAGCAGCAGCCAGCCCGCCAATTCGGCTCGGTGGCTCTCCAGATCCTCAAGCCGCAACAACACAACGCCGCCAGCGATACCGACAGCGCCCAGCAGCACGGAACTGGCGACGTGCGCTAACCCGCAGAGCACGGTGACCGCCAGCGTCTTACGGGTCGACCAGCGGCCGATCCGCGCCATCGCGACGAACGGCAGATAGTGGTCGGGACCGAGCAACGTGTGCAGGAATCCGATGACGGCGGCGGTTCCGAGGAGAGCGGCATGATCCATAAGGTCAACCGCTCGATGGCGGCAACGCGGGTTCAACGATCGGACGGGCCAACCACGCTGTCCACGAACAACGCCGGTGGCGGCGCCACCTTCGACAATGCTGGCGAAGGCAGCGGATGCTACCACGCGAGTGCCAGAGCCACTAGGGCGAACGTTTCGCGGGTGTCGGTTGGGGACCCGCCGCCTTTTCCGCGTTGTCGTTCGCGGCACCGGAGCCGGCCGGCACGCCGGCGGGAGCCGGCTTGAGATAGCGATCGTCCAGCTTGTCGCAAGACCACAGCAGGCCACGGGTGACGAGTTCCAGATACCGCGGGTCGGCGACTGTCGCCGTGTTGTGGCCAAGCGTCGTGCAGAACACGCGAGTCTTTCCGTATTGATTGACCCAAGTCACCACGTAGTCGTCGACCTTCTTCCCGGTGTCCTGCACACCGCGGGCAAGCGGCTTCGCGGTGTCAAACACGCGCAGGTTGTTGTACAGCTCTTCGTTGATCGTGGTCCAATCTCCCAAGGTCCGCGTGATCGGGTGCTCGCGATCGACATACTTCACATCGATCGGCTTTTGCGGGCCGTGCGCCATCGAATGCAGGCCCAGGAACTGGAACCAGTCATCGTTGCCCAAGCGATAGCTGTGCATCGCGCAGTGGAGGTTCACCGCCGGAACACCCTTGCGATGCGCGTCGAGGATCCGTTGAACGTACGGACCCTCCTTCACGTCGGACGAGCATTCGTCGTGAATGACAACATCGTAACCGGCCGCCCAGTCCTCTTTGTCGTAGCATGTGAAACGGGCTTTGGTGGAGCGATCCGGCGAGTAGCACACGTCCACGACGACGTGCGCTCGCGCTTCGATTCCCGTTTTGAGCACCTCTTTTTGTTTCTCGTAGTCGTGGCAGCAACCACCGGCGACCAGCAGCGCCTTGAGCGGCTTGGGCGGTTCCGCGCCCACGGCTCGCGACGCTGACGCGACCCCGGCCGCGCAAACAACCGCCAGCACGAGCGTCTTCGCGAGCGCCTTCGCGAGCGCCTGACGAAGCGCACTCGAACCGGCGCAGCCAAATCGGCCAGCGAATCCAACTCGGGGTGACTTGGCGTGCGCGTCGCCGCGCAACCGTCCCGCGACGACTGCTTGTAAAGGAGAACGCGAACCCAACGACAAACGAGCGGCACGGGACATGACGGAAAAGCTCCTGACGGCTGGAGAAGGGCGAAGCGACGTGGGCACAAGAATAACCGCGAACTTCGCGAAAATCGACGTCGGATAAGTGGGATCGCCGCTTTGCCGGCGAACAGTTCGCAGGGGCGTAGGCGAGCGCGCTGGAGTTGGCGGCTGAGATAGTGGGTGAGTTAGCGAGCGCGATCGCGGCTGGATTAGCGAGTGCGATCGCGGCGGAGCGGGCGTTGGCGCTAGCTGGTGAGTTAGCGAGCGCGATCGCGGCGGAGCGGGCGCGGGCGTTTTTTCGATAGTTCCCGGTTGTGGTGGCTCGTGGTTATACTGTCGGGCGTTCCAGCACCGTTCGCTCCTAGGATTCCAACCGGCAGCTCCAACGTTGTTTTCGCTCGGCGGACGAAAACACGGCCCATGAACTCGGCGGGGTTGCGCGGCGGGCGAAGACGGCTATTGTGGGTGCGGGACGGGTTCAGTCCGCCAATCCGGCCTGAGCTCCGGCGAGTCGTGATACGTGTTCCCGCGCGGCGGCTGTTTCAGTCTCCGTGGCGGCTAGGCGGGAGAGGCGGATCGTGAACATCGTGTTCGTGACGAGCGAGGTAGCGCCGCTGGCGAAGACTGGCGGGCTCGCCGACGTCTGTGGCGCGTTGCCGGCCGAATTGGCGCGACAGGGCCACCGCGTGTCCGTTGTCATGCCGGCGTATCGCGGGTGCTTCCACCAGGGGCTCGCCATTCAGGATACCGGACACCGTCTGGAGTTGCCGATTGGCCAGCGGTTGGTGTCCGCGCAGTTGCTGGAGACGACGCTGCCGGAAAGCGACGTGCCGGTGTACTTGGTCCAGCAAGCGGCCTTCTTCGACCGGCCGGGTTTGTATGGCGAGGGCGGACGCGACTATCCGGACAATTGCGAGCGGTTTGTCTTGCTGGCCCGAGCCGCGTTGGAACTGCCGCGGTTCTTCGATATGGCGGTCGATGTTTTTCACAGCCATGACTGGCAAGCGGGCCTGGTGCCGGCTTTGCTGAATATCGAATACCGCCATGCCCGGGGCTATTCGGGAATCGCCTCGGTGTTCACCATCCATAACCTCGCCTATCAAGGCTGTTTCCCCAGTTGGGACATGGCTGTCACCGGCTTGGACTGGCGCTATTTCAATTACCGCCAGTTGGAGTTTTACGGCCAGCTAAGTTTGTTGAAGGCCGGGTTGGTTTTCGCTGACGCGTTAACCACGGTCAGTCCCACCTACGCGCGGGAGATTCAAACGCCCGAGCAAGGTTATGGGCTGGATGGCGTGCTCCGCGAACGGGGCGAGAGCCTGACGGGAATCGTCAATGGCGTGGATGGTCGAGTTTGGGATCCGGCGACCGACCAGCACCTGCCCGCGCGTTACGACGTCACGACATGGCAGGAAGGCAAAGCCGAATGCAAAGCGGCGTTGCAAGCGGAAATGGGACTGGCTGTCGACCCGTTTGTGCCGCTGATTGGACTGGTCGGCCGGTTGGCGGACCAAAAGGGCTGGGATCTCGTCGCCCAGGTGATGCGCCGGTGGCTGCCGCATGAATACGCCCAGTGGGTTGTGCTCGGCACAGGTCAGCCCGAATACCATTCGCTGCTTGGCGATCTGGCGGCCCAGTTTCCCGGCAAGCTCTCGGTCCGGCTCGGCTTCCATGAAGGGCTGGCGCATCGGATCGAGGCGGCAAGCGATCTGTTCGCGATGCCCAGCCGTTATGAGCCGTGCGGCTTGAACCAGCTTTACAGCCTGAAGTACGGGGCCGTGCCGGTGGTGCGAAACACGGGCGGACTGGCGGACACCGTGACCGACGCCTCGGCGGCCCATTTGTCGGCCGGTGTCGCGACCGGCTTCCACTTTGATCACTACGATGCCGACGCCTTGGACGCCACCTTGCGTCGCGCGGTTCACTGCTATCGGTTCCAGCGGGGCGACTGGGAAAAGCTCGTCGCGACCGGGATGTCCCAAGATTGGTCATGGGGGCAGAGCGCTCGCCAATACGTGGCGATGTACGAACAAGCGGTGGAGCGAAAGCGGAACGCGGCGAGTCAGGCGAGCTAACTTGGCCATGATCGACGTACGCCAATTGCCGCTCGCGGAAGGCCGAGTGCTCATCCCGTTCGAACGCGTCGCGCGACCCTGCGACTTTCGGCCGGCCGCCGCCGTGCGGATGCCGAACCGCTGTCCGTTTTGCGCGGGTAACGAAACCGAAACCCCCGATTCTCTGACCGCTCGTCCGGCGGACGGACCGTGGGAAGTGCGGGTGATTCCGAACAAGTTCCCCGCCCTCAGCCCGCTCAGTCCGCTCGACGCGTTCGACCCGGTGACCACACGGCTATCGACGATTCCGCTGTTCTTCGGACAGCACGAGGTGGTGATCGAGTCGCCGCGCCACATCACACGGTTTTCCGAACTGGATCCGCGGCAGGTCGAGTACACGCTGCAGGCCTATCGTGATCGCATCGCGGCGCATCGAGTCGACCTGCGCCTGGTCTATTCCCTGGTATTCCGCAATTGCGGGGCCGATGCGGGCGCGTCGCTGGAACATGTGCATAGCCAGATCATGGCGACTCGCTGGGTGCCGGCGAATGTGGCGACGGAAATCCGCTACCTTCGGCGCTGGCGAAAACGCTGTGGCCGCTGCCTGCTGTGCGACCTGTTGGAACACGAGATTCGCGACGGCCGCCGGTTAGTCGCGGAGTCCGCTCACTTCGCGGCGTGGTGTCCGTACGCCAGCCGGTTCGCGTACGAAACCTGGATCATGCCGAAACAGCATTTAGCGGCGTTCGACGAGCAACCTGACGGCATGTTGCGGGAATTGGGACCGTTGCTCCAGGAGGTGGCGGGCCGCATCGAGCGATTACCGGGCGGCACAGGCTACAACTTTTGGTTGCATACTTCCCCGTTCACAGGCCGTGGCCGGCGGCCACTCGAGGGCGGTTTTCATTGGCATCTCGAACTGATGCCGCGCGTGACGCAGCAGGCCGGATTTGAATGGGGAGGCGGCGACTACATCAACCCAGTCGCCCCCGAACAGGCCGCGGCGACGCTCCGCGACCTCGCCTAACCGGGACATCGTTCCGAGCGTGGCCGATCACCCCCGCCTATCACCTCCCCCGTCTATCCACGTCCCCGTCTATCCCCGTCCTCGTCGATCCCCGCCCTTGTTACCCGCCGCCCTCGTTTATCCCGCTTTCTTCCATAAACCCTCGCAGCTTATGAGATTGCATCCGCGGTGCTATGCCCCTTTTTTA
>CAIXSC010000493.1 GCA_903921945.1 uncultured Planctomycetaceae bacterium | reverse complement strand
TGTAGGCCGCTCGCAAGTCCGCCAGCGACCCGCGAACGATGGCCAACTCGGCATCGCGGAACGGCCGCGCGAGCAAACGACGGGCTAGCGCATCGATCCGCGAATCGTCGGTCGCCGGCTGGTTGGCCGGTTGGTTGGCGGGTTGGTTGGCGGGTTGGTTGGCGGGTTGGTTCGCCGGGCCGGGCTGTAAGACGGATTCCGCGAGCCGCCGGGCCGCCTCGACGTACTGTGTGTCGTTGAGCGTGACGAGAGCCTGCAGCGGCGTGTTCGTCCGTTCGCGGCGGACGGTGCAAGTCTCGCGATTCGGCGCGTTGAACACTTCCAGCGACGCGGGCGGGGCGCTGCGTTTCCAGAACGTGTAGAGGCTGCGGCGATACAGGTTTTCGCCGGTGTCGCGGCGGTAATCGCGAGTATTGCTGCCGATCATGGCGACCGCCTCCCAAACGCCGTCCGGCTGATAAGGTTTCACGCTTGGGCCGCCGAGTTTCCGCACGAGCAAGCCGCTTGCCGCCAACGCGTAGTCGCGAATCATTTCGCCGTCCATGCGGAATCGCGGCCCGCGCGACAGCAGGCGGTTGGCGGCGTCGATTTCCAGCTTTCGTGGCGTCGCAACGGCCGCCTGCCGATAGGTGGCCGAGAGCGCGATCTGTTTGAAGAACCGCTTCATGTCCCAGCCGTTCTCTCGGAAGTCGACCGCCAGCCAGTCCAACAGTTCCGGGTGCGACGGCAAGTCGCCAGCGGCTCCGAAGTCGCCCGCCGTTTTGACGAGACCGGTTCCAAACAACTCCTGCCAGAAGCGGTTGACGGTCACGCGAGCGGTGAGCGGATGATCGGGGCGGAGAAGCCATTGGGCGAACCCATATCGGTTCCGCGGCAAGTTCTCGGGGAATGGCGGCAGGATCGCGGGGGTGCCCGGCTTTACCGCGTCGCGGCGTTGGTCGTATTCGCCGCGGAAGAGCACGAAGGCGCCCGCCTCGCCGCCTTTCTCCTGCATCACATGGGCGATCGTGCCCCGGCTTTTGATCGCCGCTTGTTCGGCTTCGAGCGACTGTGCCAATTGCGACAACTCGCGGAAGCCCGGATCGAGGGCCCCGAGCCACCACGCGTACAACTCGTCGGTCTCCTTCGCCGACCGCTTGTCGGCCGGCAACGTGGCGAGAGCGGCCGCGCGGGCCGAACGGGCGAGGCGCTCCACTTCGTCGACCGCCAGCAGACGCGAATAGAGTCGCACATCCTGAATGCGGAGGTCGTTGATCCGCGCTTGCGAATCACGCTGAGCGAGCTTAAGCGGGACGGCCGTGCGGATGGATTTGGCCAATTTGTCGGCCATGACGGCGCGTTTTTCCTGCACCGCTCCGTCCACGAAAATCCGCACGCCAGCCGCCTTGCCCGAGCCATCGTAGGTCACGAACACGTGTGTCCAGCGGTTCGCGGGCAGCGGATCGCCCGCCAGCACCTTCAAACCATCCTCGGGCCAGCTGTGAACCAGATGCGCTCCCACCCGGCCGTTTTCGATCCACAAATCCCAGCCTCGGAAGTCTTGGCTGTCGTTCATCCGCGCCAGCGCCGAGCCTGTCGCCTTGTTATCCGGCAGGAACAGCCATGCGCCGTAGCTGAACGGTTGGTCGCGTTCAAAATCGCCCGCGCTTGGAACTGACACATTCGAGCCCGCGGCCGCTTTCCACGCTTTGCTTGCCAAGTGGCCGGTGTCCCACGTGCCCGTTTCGCCGAGCGACAGTTTCACGGCTTCGCCACCGATGGTCGCGGTCGCTTCGTTTCCTTGGCCCTCGCTGAGCGGCGCGTGGAATGCCAAGCCGTTCGAGGGCAACGCGGCGTTCAATCCCTGGAAGTCGCCCGCGGCGAGCCAGCGGTCGAATTCGCCGCGAGCCGCTTGGCGACGTTCATCGCGTCGCCGGACCGCGTCAGGCAGTTCCCGTTGCAAAGCTTGCCAGCGGGGTTGGTCGGAGGCCAGCGGCACCGACACGATGGGAGGCGTGTCCTTGGCGTTCCCATCCATCGCCCCTTGCGTTGTGTTGTTGAAAAAGGCGGCCAATTCGTAGAACTGTTTTTGGGAGAGCGGATCGAACTTGTGATCGTGGCATACCGCGCAACCGGCCGTCAGGCCGAGCCATACTTGGGACACGGTTTCCGTGCGATCGCGCGTGTAAAGCACCAGATACTCTTCAGCGATCGTTCCGCCTTCGCTCGTCGTGATGTTACAGCGATTGAAACCCGAGGCGATCTGTTGATCGAGGGTGCGGTTTGGAAGCAGGTCGCCGGCGAGCTGTTCGATCGTGAATTGATCGAACGGTCGATTGGCGTTAAAGGCGTTGATGACCCACTCGCGATAGGTCCAGACTTCGCGGAAGTTGTCGAAGTGGATGCCGTGAGTATCGGCGTAGCGCGCGGCGTCAAGCCAATAGCGTCCGCGATGCTCGCCCCACGCGGGCGACTTCAGCAGTTCGTCCACGTAAGCCTCGTAAGCGTTGGGCGATGAATTGGCGACAAACGCTTCGACGGCCGCCGGATCGGGCGGCAGACCGGTGAAATCGAGACTCAGGCGGCGGGCGAGCACGCGGCGGTCGGCTTCGGGGGCCGGCGCGAGCCCTGCTTGCTCCAGTCGCGCCAGCACGAACCGGTCGATGGGCGACCGCACCCACGCTTCGTCCTTCACCGTTGGCACTGCGGGGCGAGCAGGCGGGATGAACGCCCAATGTGTTTCGTACTCGGCTCCGGCCGCGATCCAGCGCTGGAGCGTGTCTTTCTGCGCGGCGGTTAGCGGCCGACGTCCGGGTGGAGGCATCGACTCGGCGGCGTCCGTCGACAGGATCCGTTTCACGAGTTCGCTATCGCTTGGTTTGCCCGGCGCGATCGCGCCGCTTGATACGGCCGCGTCGCGCTCATCCAAACGCAGATCGGCTTTGCGCTGAAGGCGGTCCGGCCCATGGCATTGAAAACAGTGTTCGGCGAGGATCGGCCGAATGTCGCGGTTGAAGCGGGGAGGTTCCGCCGCCGCGACGCCGCTTGCGCCGAAGATCGCGAAGAGACGCACGCCGTTGCCGACAGCGAATGACACAGCGAACGTGAGCGCGAAGGCGAGGGAGGCGAGTTTCGAGGGGCTTCGCCGGATGGTGACGCTTCCCGGCGAACCACTGGTGGGCACACTTGTCAGCGGCCGTCTCATGTTGGACACTCCTCAGCCTGGCGGCCTGGCGAGTTCGTCAGCCGGCGCGTGATCGCGTTCGGTGGATATCCGTCTTCGTCAGGCGTTCGCGCCCGACGGTCGGAAACTTGTCGACACGCGTGTGCGACATGAAGCCCCAGTGCTGGGTGTCGAGGATGCCAAGCTTGGCTTCCGTCCGCAAGTGCCGAGCGTCGTTGGTGCGCAGGGCTCGCGGTGCGACTGGTCGAGTTTCAGTGCATGTTCGATCGCGGCGTGTTTTTTTCGTGTGCGGTTTTTCCACGAGGTGTTCGATGCGCGTGTGCAAGTTGGATTCAAGTGTCGCGGAGGGGCATGGAGGTGCGAATATCGGAGCGGGACGCTTCGTGGCCCGCATGGCGGAAATATTCGGATTGTGGGGGGCTCGCGGCGCGACGGCCCGGGCGTGGCTGGTGGGTGTCGCGATGTTGGCCGCTGCGAGCACGCCGGTGGCGGCGCAAACGGTGAAAAAGGATTTGCCCTACTCGAATCCGGCCGTCGAGCGCCACGTGCTCGACGTTTACGCGCCGGCGGATGCGAAGGGGCTGCCGGTCGTTTTCTGGATTCATGGCGGCGGTTGGCAGGCGGGTGATAAATCGAGTGTGCAGGAAAAGCCGAAGTGGTTCACGGAACGCGGGTTCGTGTTTGTGTCGACGAATTACCGGCTGCTGCCGAACGTCGAGATGGAGACGATCTTCCGCGATGTGGCGAAAGCGCTCGGTTGGGTTCGCAAGAATATCGCGGCTCATGGCGGCGATCCGGAGCGGATCTTCGTGATGGGGCATTCGGCGGGCGCCCAGTTGGCCGCGTTGATGTGTGTGGACGAACGCTACTTGAAAGCGGAAGGCGTGCCATTCGCTTCGCTGAAGGGGTGCGTGCCTGTGGATGGCGACACCTACGATGTGCCGGCGATCATCGAAACGGCGGAGACACGGCGTCGCGTGCATGGCCAGCCGCAAGCGAAGTTCGGACATCGTGAAAAGTTCGGGAACACGCCTGAGCGGCACCGGGATTATTCGGCGGTGACCCATGTGGCGAAAGGCAAGGGGATTCCGCCATTCCTGATCTTGCATGTCGCCGACCATCCGGATGTGTCCGCGCAGGCCCAGCGGTTGGGCGCGGTGTTGAAAGAATCGGGCATTCCGGCCACCGTCTTCGGGGCGAAAGAGACCAACCACACGCGGATCAACGCTGAACTGGGCCGTGCTGACGATCCGTCGACGCAAGCGTTGATCCGGTTCCTGGACGACTCGCTCAGCCAGTAACTGCCGCTGAGCTGCGTTCGATCGAGCTGCTCCACGAAGCCTCTCGCCCGGTGCGAATCGCCACCGGGCGCCTCGAACGGCCAAGCTACTTGGCGTCGGCTTGCGAGCGCCAGAAAGCCGCTTCGCGATCGCGTCCCAGTGCCGCGCTGATTTCGGCGAGTCGCCGGTACTTCGCCGGATCCGGGGTGTTAGTGACTTGGCCTTGCAGTGCCAATTGCTCTTCCGCCAATTTCGTGAGCCGGGTGCTGGTGTTGAAGTGTTCACTTGCGGCGTCGATCTGACCTAGGCGTTGCAGGGCGAGCGCGAGTTTATAGTGTGCCTCTTTGTGAAACGGCTCGCGGCGCACGACCTGTTTCAATTCGTTCGAGGCGTCGGCGAATCGTTTGGCATCGATCAAAATGACGCTCCGCAGAAAGCGTGCTTCGATGCTTTGAGGCCGCGATTGGCATGCGCGCTCGACCTTCGCCAGCGCCTCGTCCGGCGATCCCTCGAGCCTCAGGATGTAGGCCTCCATGAGTGTTAGCTCATCGCGATCGGAGGTGCGGTCGGCGAGTTGGTCAAACGCCTGTCGGGCGCCTTCGGCATCGCGGGCCGTGACGAGCAGTTCCACGAGTTCGCG
Source organism: uncultured Planctomycetaceae bacterium (assembly GCA_903921945.1). GTDB lineage: Bacteria > Planctomycetota > Planctomycetia > Pirellulales > Pirellulaceae > CAIXSC01. The sequence goes on along the minus strand of CAIXSC010000493.1, from coordinate 2,356 downwards.
CAAAGCGGAATTGGCGATCGTTGAATCCCCGGACGCGTTCTGGTCCGGCCCTGGCAACGCGGTGGCGATACGCACCGCCTCGCGACAGGTATGGATCGCGGGTATCAACCGCGATTGTCGCCGCTGAACTCGCGCCGTCGCGAGTTTTGCTTCGGGATTGGAGGGCTCTGTATTCGACCATTCCTCGGCATGACGCAAGGCGGGCTCGAGCATTCCGAGATCGAGTTCGGCCGATACGGCTAACCGCAAGGCTTCCGCACGATGGGGCGTTCCAGCCGGCACGAGCGTTGCGAGGCGAGCCGCCACGTCTGGCTGCGTCATCGAACGAGCGGCGGCTGCCAGGTCCAAGAGACCCACGGGGTCCTCCGCCATGGCTTCGCCAAACGCGTCGATATAGGCGATGGCGTCGGCGGGACGCTGGAGCTCGAGCCGGAGCCGGCAGCGGAGCAAGTGTCCGAGAGGCAATGAGCCGTCGGCGGCATCGATTGCGCGTTCCAGGTTTTGGTCGGCGGCAAACGCGTTGGCTGTCCAGTCGCGGCGGGCCTTCGCCAGCAGTGGCTCGACGTTCGGCGCTGTGATCCAGCGCCACGCTAGCAGGGCGATAGCGGCAAACGCGATTGCTAAAAGGACGACAAGCCGGCGGCGCGAGGCGTGGTTGGCGACAACTCCCGCGTTGTCCATGGGCCGCTTCGATAGGGCGTTGGCTTGAGTGGCACCGCTCGCCGAGGCAATTTCGCCTTGATCGGGAGCTTCGCGCGACCGCGTTTGTCGCTCATGGGGCCGGGCGGCTTGGTGTGACCGCGGTTGGCGATGTTGTCGGCTGTCCGGTTCCTTCGAGGAGGTCATGTGTTCGTCCCGGGGCGAGTTGGGGGAAAAGTTCGCGGCGGCCACCCGGCCAGGCGACTTCGATGTCCAGTGGCTGAGGGGCGGGCAGTAGGATCCGCGGATCGAATTGGGAAAGGTAGCCAGCCCCGCTGCGTACAAAGCGTGTCCAAACTTGTTCGCCCGCCATAGCCCGGACGGTTGCTCCGATCGCGTCGGGATTCTGGGTGGCGCCGCGTAGCCGGAGACGGAGCCAAGCCGTGGAGCCGCGGCGGTTGCGGAGCAAAGCGACGGGCTCGTTTTGATGAACCATCACAAGGTCGAGATCGCCATCGTTATCCAGATCGCCAACCGCCGCTCCACGGCCGGGATGGGGGATTGCGAAGTAGCGCCCGCCCCGTGCCGTAACGTTTTCGAAACGACGGCCGTCGCGGTTTCGGAACAAGAAGGCGGGCTGGGCATAAGACGTCTGGCCGCCTCCATAATAGACGTGGCCGTTCAGCACGAAAAGATCGAGGCGGCCATCTCCATCCAAGTCCTCCATGCCGGTGCCGAATCCGACTTGGGAAAAGCAGGATCCCGCGAGCCCGGCGGCGACGGTCGCATGGCGGAAAAGCCCGCTTGCTTCGGCCTGATAAAGCGAGTTGTCCTCGAGTTCAAAGTTGGTGACCCACAGGTCGGCGCGGCCGTCACCGTTATAGTCTCCCAGATCAACGCCCATACTGCCTTCTGGCAGGCCGAATTCCTGGTACGCGACACCCGCGGTCAAGGCGCTGTCAGCGAGCGGAAAACTGGCGGCGCCCAAGTAGAGATAATTGGCACCGGCGTCGTTGGCGACGTAGAAATCGATCCGGCCATCGCCATTGATATCGGCCGCGACGACCCCCAACGCCCGGCCATCGCCGCGCAGCGCGGCCTCTTTTGTTCCATCTCGGAATTCGCCATTGCCGCAATTGAGTAATAGACGATCAGCGGCGGGAGAATACTGCTGCGGCGGACAAACATCACGCTGGCCGCGCGAATCATGGCAGACGGGATCGCGTTCGAGAGACCAATCCAGGTATTGGGCCACGTATACATCGGGAAACCCATCGCCGTTGACGTCTCCCCAGGCGGCCGCCGTGCTCCAGCCCGCGAACGACGCGCCCGAGCCATCCGAAACGTCATCGAACGTTCCGTCTCCGCGATTCTGATACAAACGACAACGTCCGTACGCCGTAACGAATAAATCGGCAAAGCCATCGCAGTTGTAGTCGGCAACGGTAGCGCCGTGGGTGTAATCGCTCGTCGCGATGGCGGGGCCCGCGAGTCGGGCCGGGTAGCTGACCGGCGTAAAACGCCAGCCACCTTCATTGCGGAACAGCCCGGGAGCCGCTCCATCGATCGTTACCGCCGGGCGTCGCGCAGTTTCTCCCCTCGAAGTTTCTCCCCTCGAAGTGCTGCCTGTCGAAGTGCGACTGGTCGAAGTGCTGCCTGTCGAAGTGCTGCCTGTCGAAGTGCTGCCTGTTGAAGTGCTGCCGGTCGATGTGGCGGC
>CAIXSC010000492.1 GCA_903921945.1 uncultured Planctomycetaceae bacterium | reverse complement strand
CGTCACATCCCCCGGCGTGGCGCTCAATCAAGCGACGATCACCAGCGTCGACCAGAATGACGACGTTCCCGGCAACAACACGTCGTCCGCCACGACCACCACACAGCAGCTTGATCTCGCGGTCACGAAGTCAGTCGACGACTCGACCCCGAATCGCAATCAGACCGTGACGTTCACCGTCAATGTTGCCAACAATGGTCCCTCGAACGCGACCGGCGTGGTCATCACCGACAGCTTGCCTGCTGGCTTGGCGTTCGTGAGCGCGACGCCCTCGACCGGAACCTACAGCAACACGACCGGCCTATGGACGCTCGGCAATTTGGCGAACGGCGCCAGTGCTTCGTTGCAGATTGTCGCGACGGTGAACGCGACCACGTTGCCGGCCAACGGCACGATTACGAACACGGCCGAACTGTTCGACGTGGATCAGACCGACTCGAACAGCAACAACAATCGCGATGCGGAAGTCCTGACGCTCAATCAACTCGACATCGCCGTCGACAAGCGGATTGTCGCGGGCAGTGCGACGCCGAATCGCGACGAGTCGGTGACGTACCGGGTCACAGCGACCAACAACGGTCCGATTGCCGCGACCGGCTTGCAGATCACCGATCTGTTGCCTGCGGGCCTGACTTTTGTGAGCGCATCCGCCTCGGGAACGTCCACGTACACGGCGACCACGGGTATTTGGAACATTGGCAACTTGAGCAACGCGGCCGGTTCGAACACCTCGACCCTTGATATTGTCGCCCGGGTCACAGGCGAGGGGCCGATCATCAACAACCGGGCGAGCATCACGTCGCTGGACCAGTTCGACAATAATCCCGCCAATGATTCGGAAGGCGAGGATGTTTCGCCCAACAACTTGGATTTGGTGGTGACGAAGGCGGTCGATGACAACACGCCCAACCAAAACCAGAATGTGACGTTCACGGTTACCGTCACGAATCTCGGTTTGGCGTCAGCGACCGGTGTGCGGGTGGCCGACGCGTTACCGGCCGGCCTGACGTTCGTCAGTGCAACGCCATCCACCGGTACCTACTCAAGCACGACCGGAATCTGGACTGTCGGAGCGCTGAGCAATACGCTTGGGTCCAACATCGCCAGTTTGCAACTGGTGGCCACCGTCACCGGCCAGTCGCCGATCATCAATACGGCCGAACTGGACAATGTCGATCAGTTCGACACGGTGACGACCAACAACCGGCAATCGGTCACCGTCACGCCCAATGTGCTCGATCTGGCGGTGGCGAAAACGGTGGATGACTCGACGCCCGATCGCAACCAGAACGTCACATTCACGGTGACGGTGACCAACAATGGGCCGATCAATGCCACGAATGTCCAGATCACAGACTCGCTGCCCGCCGGCTTGACGTTCGTCAGCGCGACGCCGTCGACGGGCACGTACAGCAACACCACAGGCATCTGGACGCTCGGCGCGTTGTCGAGCACCGCTGGACAAAACACGGCCACCTTGCAAATCGTGGCCACGATGAGTGGTTCGGCGGCGGTCACCAACACGGCATCGGTTTCCGGTGTCGCGGAATTGGATACCAACGCCACCAACAACACGGCCTCGGCGCAAGTGACGCCGAATGTCGCGGACTTGGCGATCACGAAGAGCGCCACGCCAACGCTCGCGGCACCCAACAATGAAACCGTGTTCACACTCGCTTTGACGAACAACGGACCCGCCAATGCCACCGGCGTTCAAGTGACCGATTTGCTGCCGGCGGGGATGTCGTTCGTGGGTGTTGAATCGTCCAGCACGGGCACCACTTACGACAGTGCGACTGGAATCTGGAACGTCGGGGCGCTGAGCGCGACCGCGGGCCAGAACACCGCCAACTTGGCGATCCGCGCTCGAGTGAATTCGACGACCGCGCTTTCGCTGACCAACACCGCTGAAGTCACGCAAGCGAACCAATTCGATCCGAACACGGCGAACAATCGCAGCACGGCGACCGTGACGACTCGACAGTTGTCGAAACGGCTGCTGCTGGCGGACACGGCGGTCGTGCCGTAAGTCGCCGGGATTCACGGTTCATGGTCGATCGTTACCAACCCGGTCGCGACATTGCCCTCGCCGTCGTCGGCCGGTACCTTGGGACGATATGATCGACTTGGTTGAATTGTTGCCGCCGGCCGCGTCGCTCGCGCCGGCTTCCCGTCCCGAGTTGCTCGCCCCGGCGGGCGACTGGGATTGTGTCCGCGCGGCGATCGAAAACGGCGCCGACGCCATCTACTTCGGGCTCGACTGCGGCTTCAATGCCCGTGCACGAGCGGCGAATTTCCCGCCGGGCGATTTGCCGCGGCTGATGGAGTTGCTTCATTCGCGCGGCCTTAAAGGCTATGTCACGTTCAACACGCTGGTGTTTAGCGGCGAACTGAACGAGGCCGAGTCGCTGATCCGGCAAATCGCGGCGGCGGGCGTCGACGCGGTGCTTGTCCAGGATCTTGGCCTGGCCCGGCTTGTCCGTGAAATCTGCCCTGAGTTGCCGATTCATGCCTCGACGCAGATGACGCTTACGAGCGGGGCCGGGCTGGAGTTCGCCCGCGCGCTTGGGGTTGAGCGGGCGGTGATGGCCCGCGAACTCTCCGTCCGCGAAATCAAGAAGCTGGGCGGCCAGAGCCCCGTGACGCTCGAAGCGTTCGTTCATGGCGCGTTGTGTGTGGCTTACTCGGGCCAATGCCTCACTAGCGAATCGTTCGGTGGCCGCAGCGCGAACCGCGGCCAATGCGCTCAGGCCTGTCGTCTGCCGTACGATCTGCTCTGCGACGGCCAAGACATCGATACGGGCGCGGTCAAGTATCTGCTCAGCCCGCAAGATCTCGCCGGTTTCGAACTGATTCCCGCGTTGGTCGAGGCCGGCGTCCGTTCGCTGAAAATCGAAGGCCGTCTGAAGACACCCGAGTATGTCGCCAACATCACGCGTCATTATCGCGAGGCGATCGACGCGGCGATGGCGGGCCGTCCCGTGCGGTTCACTCCGCAGGCGATCGAGGAGATGGAGCTGTCGTTTTCCCGTGGGTTCTCGCCCGGCTGGCTGGAAGGCTGCGACCACAAGCGGCTCGTCCCTGGCGATAGCTCGTCCAAACGCGGCGTGCGACTGGGAGAGGTCGTGGAGACGCGGCGCGGCCGTGTCGTGGTGCGGCTCAGCGGTTCGGCGGTGAAGCGCGGCGACGGGCTGTCGTTCGACTGTGGACGGCCGGTCGACGATCCCCAAGGCGGCCGTGTCTACGGCATCTTTCGCGGACAACAAGCCTTGGAACGAGCGCCGCGCGGAGACACGGTGGAGCTGGCCTTCGCCCGCGAATCGCTCGACTTTCGCCAGCTTTGGCCCGGCCAAGCGGTGTGGAAGACCGACGATCCCGAATTGACCAGCCGCTTGCGGGCCACGTTCGCCAGCGACGAACCGCGGCGACGGTTGGAAATCGATATCGCCGCCCGCGCCGCCCCGGGCGAACTGCTGCGGGTTGTCGCCCGCACCGCCACCGGCCAGACAGTGCGTGTCGCCACCGACGGCCCGCTCGCCGAAGCCCGCCAGCACGCGCTCACCGAAGAGGTGCTCCGCGAGCAACTCGGACGGCTTGGCGGCTCCCCGTTCGTCCTCCGTGGACTCGCGGCGTCGATCGAGGGTCGCCCGATGGCGCCGTTCAGCGTCCTGGGCCAACTTCGCCATGCGCTCGTCCGCGCCTTGGAGCTGGCCGTCCGTGAACGCCCGGAACGGCGAATGGCCTCCGAGTCGCCGCTCCCGCGCCTCCGCGCGGCTCTCCAGCCACCGCCGCCGGCTGAACTGGCGCAGACCGAACTGGGGTCGGCTGAACTGGGGTCGGCTGAACTGGGACGGATCCATTTAGCGCAGACCGAACTGGCGCCGACTGAACGGGCGCCGACTGAACGGGCGCCGACTGAACGGGCGCCGACCGAGTCTGTCGATAGTACGCGTGTGAGTGTCACCGATGCGAGCGTCACCGATGCGAGTGTCACCGATGCGAGTGTCACCGGCGCGAGTGTCACTGGCACGAATGTCACCAGCGCGAGCGTCACTAATGCAAATGTGACTAATGAAAACGTCTCCGGTGAGAGCGACTCCAATGCAAGCGTTGCTGGCGCGAGCTTGCCGGCCGAACTGCATGTGTTGGCTCGATCGCTGCCGCAATTGCGTGCCGTGCTGGAGACGGGCGTGCGGAGCGTCTACGTCGATTTCCAGGATTTGCGGGAATACCGCGAGGCGGTGGCGGAGGCGCGAGCGGCGGGTGCGCGCATCCTTTTAGCGACGCCGCGGATCGAGAAGCCGGACGAGAAAGGCATGTTCCATTTGCTGGCCAAACAGGGAGCGGATGGCATTCTTGTTCGGAATCTGGGCGGGCTGTTGTTCTTTCGCGACCGCGGACTGCCGCGAGTTATCGATTTTTCACTGAATGTCGCCAACGAATTGACCGCCGGGTTGCTCGACGAGCTTGGACCGCTGCGGATCACGCCGTCGTACGATTTGAACCGGGACCAGTTGTTGGAGCTGACGGCCGCTTATCCGGCAACGCGATTCGAGATCGTCGCGCATCAGCACATGCCGATGTTCCACATGGAGCACTGTGTGTTCTGCGCGATGCTGTCGCCGGGCACGAACAAGACCAATTGCGGACGGCCGTGCGACCGCCACGAGGTCAAGCTGCGGGATCGGATCGGGGTTGAGCATCCGCTGAAGGCCGATGTCGGGTGCCGCAACACCTTGTTCAACGCGGTGCCGCAGAGCGCGGCGGAGGTTGTGCCGGCGCTGTTGGAACGAGGCGCTCGGCACTTTCGCGTCGAGCTGTTGGACGAACCGCCCGCGGAGATCAAGCGGATCGTGCATCTCTACCGAGAACTGCTCGCGGGCCGTGTGACCGGACGGGAAGTTTGGAGCCGCTTGCAGGCGCTCAACCGGGTCGGGGTCACTCGCGGCACCCTCGAAGAACGCCGCGATCCGCTGGCGTTGCTATAATTCAGCCTGCAACGGGCAAGTAGCAAGTAGCAAAGAGCGATTAGCCACGGGCGAATGGCAAAGAGCGATCAGCCACGGGCGAATGGCGGCGGGAAAAACGG
>CAIXSC010000491.1 GCA_903921945.1 uncultured Planctomycetaceae bacterium | reverse complement strand
TCGTTTACCGCCGAGCCGCAGGCGACGGCCGGGCTGGCACACGAAATTTCTCCGCGGTGACGAATCGCGTTTCTCAACGCGTTAAAACCGTCGGCTTAGCGATAAACGAGCTCGCAAGGTATCGCGTGGATTTAGCGGAGCGGCGTAAGCCGCCCGGCCCGCGAGCTGCTTAATGAACACGTCGAATCGATGTTCCGACGCAATCGTCATTGGCCTTGGGGTTGACGCGTTTTCGCACCGCTGCCGGGCGGCTCACGCCGCGCCGCTACGAGGCCGGGCGGCCTGCGCCGCTCCGTTACGAGAATGCGGGGCTCGCTTTGTTCCCCACGGTGTCTGGGATATACTCCGTCCCGAAAGCGTGCGGTTTTGTGTTCCACATCGGCATATTCGCGGGGGAGAGTCGGGGGATGAAGACGCGTTACTTGGCGGCGGCACTCATTTTGACCGGGACGCTGTTCGCGGCGGGCCAGGCGGCGTATCAGGCGGTAAAACCCGGACCGGCGATGACCGCCGCCGCCCAGCGATGGCTCGCGTCGCTCTCCGGCGAACAACGCTCGAAGGCGGTCATGGACTACGACGCGCCGCAGCGGGTCGATTGGCACTTCATTCCCAAGGCGTCCCGCAAGGGGCTGCAAATTCGCGAAATGACCGAAGAGCAGCGGCAGGCGGCCCGCAATCTGCTCCGCGCGTCGCTCAGCGAGATCGGCTATGGCAAGGCCAATCGCATCATGGAATTCGAGGCGCTGCTCAAGGAATTGGAAAAGGCGAAGACCGGCACGCCGCTGCGGGACACGGAACGCTACTACTTCACCGTGTTCGGCCAGCCGAGCGAGACGAGCAAGTGGGGATTGAGCATCGAAGGCCATCACTACTCGTTCAATTTTGTGGTCGAAAAGGGCCGTGTCGTCTCGTCGTCGCCGAATATGTTCGGGGCCAATCCGGCCACCATCAAGGCGTCGCCGCTCCCCGGCTTCAAAGTCGGTGAACGGCTGTTGGCGAAAGAAGAACAGCTCGCCTTCGATCTGCTCGCCGCGCTCGACGCGTCGCAACGCAAGACGGCGGTGATCGCCGAGAAGGCGTTGGACGAAGTGCGTACCGCCGGCCAACCGACGCCGCCGACCGACGCGCCGGTCGGTCTGGCCGCCGCGAACATGTCGGAACCGCAGAAGAAACTGCTGCGGTCGCTCGTGGAAGCGTACGCGGAAAACATGCCGGATGAAGTTGCCGCCGACCGGTTGTCGTCGCTCAAGGACGGCGGCTTTGAAAAGCTGCACTTCGCTTGGGCGGGCGCTGACAAGCCGGGAATCGGCCACTACTACCGCGTGCAGGGCGAGGCGTTCATCATCGAATTCGTGAACACCCAGCCCGACGCCGCTGGCAATCCGGCGAACCACATCCACTGCACTTGGCGTGATCGCCGCGGCGATTTCGCGATTCCGCTGAAGTAGTTGGAAAGGCTCGCTGTGACGCGTGTCCAAACGGCTCGCTGTTCAAGCGGCTCAGTCGAGCGCCACCTTTACCACGACTTTGCGAACCATCTCCCCGCCGCCGAGCTCGATGCAGGGGAGATGGACGTCTTGGGGAAAGAAGATCGCGAACCGCCCGGGCGTCATCGTCAGCCAATCGCCCGAGCCATTGAACAACGCCACGTCTTTTGTTTCGTCGTACGGGACGTCCACCGTCATCTGCTCGATCGCCGCGATGCCGATTCTTTCGCGGCCGCGCACGATCAACTGAATATCGGCGTAGCGTCGATGAGCTTCCCAGCGACCAGCGGACTCCGCCTTGGTCGTGTATTCCTGCACCAAGACAAACAGCTTGTCGCCGTCCAGGTCGTGGCGCCCGAGCGGTAACTGTTCGAGGTTTGTCGTCGCCAGCATCGTGAGCGCTTGGTGGAATCGCGGTGGCAGCGAAACGGCCCAGTCGCGGGTCGCGGGCGGCGTGGTGGCGGAGGGGACGGCGTGGGCGAACGAGTCGAGAATCATCGGCGTTCAAGGCTCCAGGGAGTCGGTGATGGGCGGGAACGGGATATCAACCGCTAGGCGGCCAAAAATGCCCGGCGGCGTTCCATCGCGGCGCACTGGCCGTCGCCGCGCGGGCGCGATTGTTCCAGAAACATCGCGCCGGTGCCACTCGTCCTATTCTCGCTGAACGCCCGCCTGCGGCTTGCCACTGGCCTCCCCATGCGATAGACAACCTTGAGTGTCGCGAAACGAGGGGGGAGGCATCCGAGGAGGCGGGACGATGCTGATAGGTGTTCCCAAGGAAATTAAGCGGGACGAGTATCGCGTGGCGATGTTGCCGGTCGGCGTGGAGGAACTCACTCGCGCGGGCCATCGCGTTTTGATCGAGAGCGGAGCCGGGTTGGGGTCGGGCCTCACCGACCAAGCCTACGAGCAGGCAGGGGCGTCGATCATGCGAACCGCGGACGAAGTGTTCGCGGCTGCCGAGTTGATTGTGAAGGTCAAGGAACCGCTCCCCGCCGAATGGCCACGGCTTCGGCCGGGGCAGGCGGTGTTCACTTATTTCCATCTCGCGGCGGATCGGGGGCTGACCGAAGCGCTGCTCGCCAGCGGCGCCACCTGCATCGCCTACGAAACGCTGCGGGACGAGCGCGGCGCCTTGCCGCTGCTCAAACCGATGAGCGAAGTGGCGGGACGGATGAGTATCCAGGAAGGGGCGAAGTACCTGGAAAAGCCCCAAATGGGACGCGGGATTCTGCTGGCCGGCGTTCCGGGCGTCGCGCCGGCCCACATCACAATCCTAGGCGGTGGCGTGGTGGGGGCGAATGCGGCGAAAGTGGCTGCCGGCTTCAAGGCCGATGTCGCCATTCTGGACGTCAACATGGAGCGGCTCCGCTACCTGGACGACATCATGCCGGCCAACGTGAACGTGCTCTTCAGCGATCGCCATACGATTCGCGAGCAGCTACAACGCGCCGA
>CAIXSC010000490.1 GCA_903921945.1 uncultured Planctomycetaceae bacterium | reverse complement strand
CTCGTATGCGCTCGCGACGATCGGAGTCGTGATTGGCGTCACGGGAATGCTGGGTGGCAAGCGGGCCGCGACAATCGCCGCCGCGGCGCTGTGCGCAGCGCCTGCATTTCCGGCCTGGACGGCCGCCTTGTACGCCGACCTCCAAGTCAGTTTCCACGTGGTGGCCGTGACGGCGCTGCTGGCATGGGCGCTAACGACGGTGCGGGATCCAACCGGCCTGGTGACTCTAGCGGGAATCGCGGTCGGCGGCGTCCTCTGGTCGAAGAATGAAGGCATGATGCTCTCGCTCGCGGCAGTCCCGGCCATCGCGATAACTTTGTTCGCACGGTCTGGCTCGAGAAACGGAACGGTCGCGATCGCCGGCTTCGCATTGGGGGTGTGCCCATTCCTTCTATGCCTCGCCCATTTCAAGCTAATGATCGCTCCGCAAGGAGATTTGTTTGCCGCGCTTGTCTCCATGGACATCGGCAGCACCTTGTTCGCCATGAACCGATGGGAGCACGTGCTTCGGCACAGCCTTCGCGTCGCGCTTCAAGAACGATTGCCGCTTGTTGCCGCCATCTTCGCAGTGGTCGCGATTTGGCGACGCCCCTCCGCTCCCCAACGACTTCGCTGGGCGCTGGCGAGCTTTCCAATGCTGGCAATGCTTGGCTATCTCTATGTTTATCTTCGGACGCCCCACGACCTGAATTGGCACTTGGCGACGTCACTGTCGCGCATCTTCCTGCACGTCTTCCCCGCCGCGATCGTCGCGATTTTTGTCACCTGCTTCGACTTCAAGTCGATCCAAGTTTGGCCACGAACGGTCTCTGTCGATCCTGGCGACTTCCACGGGGCTCGCACGCTTAGTCGCTCACACCTGTTGGGTGGTTTAATCTCGGCTTGCGTCTCAAGGATTCCTAGCCGTATGTTGCCCAAACCAGCCGCCACGGTGTGGCTGGCAGCCCTCGCCGTCTTGACATTCATCCCGTCGAGCTACCAAGCCTATACCAGGAATCAAAGTGTTGAGCCGCCGCGGTGGAAAAGTTTGTATTCGGGGTTCTCGACCACGCGTATGGAAACACTTGGCCGACTCATCGACGAGTCCGAATCCGTTTCCGTCGACGGTGCTTCAGGGCAGAATCTAAGAGCGCGATCGTCAGTACTCGCCGCTGCCCAGTATTACCTGGCGCCGCGGAAAGTCGCTGTGGACATCAAGTCACCTTGGATCATCGCCTTTCACAAAACGGAAGACGAGTCTCTTGCATATGCCGCCAGCCAGTCTCTGACAGTGGTGAGCGACCTGCGGAACGGACTGCGACTCTACCATCGCGGTTCGCTTGAATCGAACACTGCCGGCGGTTCGAACCGCACCTTGCGATAGACATGGCCCCATGACGCCCGAAGCGATTGCGCGCATCCATAACTCGGGGAAACGAGGTGTGATCGCTATCACGGGAGGCGGCTCGGCGGCTATCGCCCAGCTACTCGCGGTCCCCGGCGCTTCACGGTTTTTGCTTGAAGCTCGCGTCCCCTATTGCACCGCCGCGCTCGACGAATTCCTGGGCGCCCGCCCGGAGCAGTATTGCAGTGACCGCACCGCGCGTGCGATCGCGATGGCCGCCTACTGGCGCGCCACGAAACTCGCTGGCAGCGATACGCTGGACGACGCCGGCCAATGGATCGGACTTGGAGCGACCGCCAGCCTCGCCAGCGACCGGCCGAAACGCGGACGCCACCGCCTTCATGCGGCGCTGCAAACGGCACGCTACACCGCTTGCGTGTCGCTCACCCTCGTGAGCGGTCGCCGAAACCGTGCCGACGAGGAGTCGCTGGCCGCCGACCTCCTGCTCGCGTTCCTCGCCGACGCGACTTCCTCCGCCTTCGATCGATCGCAATCCGGCCCTGCGAATCCCGGCGCCAGCATTCGTATTCATCCCGAAAGGTGTGAGGCGTTAGCCCAGTTCCACGCCAGCTTGGCGACGGATGAGTTTCTCGACAGCGAAATGGTACAAGCCCCCGCCGAGTGGACCCGATTGTTGCTGGGCCAGACTGGCCGCGTCGCCTGCGAACCTCAGGGAATGCCGGAATCGTATTTCGCCCGCGACCTCCCCGCGAAACGCGACCTCCCAGCAAAACTTGAACACGTCGCGATCCAAGAACGATCCGCGACGCCCAACAACTCCGCGACGCCCGACGACTCCGTGAAACATGAACAATCAGCCGCCGCGACGACGCGCACCCGAGCCCTTTTTCCCGGCGCGTTTCATCCGTTGCATGCTGGCCATCGCGCGATCGCGCGGTGGGCGGCGGAACATCTGGGATGGGCCGTTGAATTCGAGCTTTCGATCGAGAACGTCGACAAACCACCGCTCGACTTCCTTGAAATCGCCGCGAGGGCCGGGCAGTTCGCGGACACGGGCCGGTTGTGGCTCACTCGTGCGCCGACATTTCTAGCCAAAGCAAGGCTCTTCCCGAACACCGTGTTTCTCGTCGGGTCTGACACGGTGCTCCGTGTCGCGGTGGCCAAATACTACCCGGACGTTGCGGCGCGGGATGCCGCGATCGATGAAATCCGCAAACAAGGCTGCCGTTTTCTGGTCTTCGGCCGAGTGGCGAACGGGCAATTCCAATCGCTCGCCGATCTCGATTTGCCTCCCAACTTGGCGGCCTTGTGCGACGAAGTGCCCGAGTCGGCCTTTCGAGCGGATATTTCGTCGACGGAAATCCGCCGCGGCATCGCAAACTTGACGGAGCCGTCAGCGTCCCCGGACGAACTTCCAACTCGAAACGAGCCGGGCGATCGATGAGAACGTCAACGCCAATTCGTTCAACGCGACCGTGGAGACGGCGGAGTTCGACG
>CAIXSC010000489.1 GCA_903921945.1 uncultured Planctomycetaceae bacterium | reverse complement strand
CCCGTCACCCGCCACCCGCCACCCGCCACTCGTCACCCGTCACCCGTCACCCCAACTCCCACAACGTCCCCTGACCTCCAGGAGCCACTTCCATGCAATTTGGTGCTCGCGAAATCGAAATGGCGGCGCGACGGGCGTTGTTGACTGGTGGTTGTCGCGCGGTGGGGTTGGCGGCATTAGGCGGGTTGTTGGCCGAGTCGGCGGGAGTGGCTGGCTTGGCGAGTCGCTCGGGAGTGGCCGCCGAGCCGCTGGGGTTGGCGGGACTGCCGCATCATGCGGCGAAAGCGAAGCGGATCATCTATCTGTTTCAGTCGGGCGCGCCGTCGCAGATGGATCTGTTTGATCCGAAGCCGGCGATGGAGGCGCATCGGGGCGAGGACTTGCCAGCGTCGATCCGGATGGGACAACGGTTGACGACGATGACGTCCGGGCAGGCGAAGTTTCCGGTCGCGCCCTCGGTGTTCCAGTTCGCGCAGCACGGCGAGTCGCGGATGTGGTTTAGCGAGCTGTTGCCGAATATGGCGCGGCACGCGGACGACTTCTGCATGATCCGCTCGATGAACACCGAGGCGATCAATCACGATCCGGCGATCACGTTTTGCCAGACCGGAGCGCAACTTGCGGGCCGGCCGAGTATCGGCTCGTGGGTGGGATACGGACTGGGGAGCGAGAATCGCGATTTGCCGGCTTACGTCGTGTTGACCTCGTTCGGAAGCGGCCGGCCCGACGACCAACCGTTGTACGACCGTCTGTGGGGCGCCGGCTTTTTGCCGTCCAAGCACCAGGGTGTCAAGTTCCGCAACAAGGGCGACGCGGTCCTTTACCTGTCGAATCCGCCGGGCGTCGATCGCGAACTGCGCCGCGGCACGCTCGATCGGCTCGCCACGCTCAATCAGAAACATTTCGACCGGCTGGGCGATCCGGAGATCCAGACCCGGATCAGCCAATACGAAATGGCGTTTCGGATGCAGGCCAGCGTGCCGGATTTGCTGGATGTTTCCCGCGAGCCGCAACATGTGCTCGACCAGTACGGACCGGACGTGAAGCGGCCGGGAAGTTACGCCGCGAATTGCTTGTTAGCGCGGCGGTTGGCCGAGCGGGACGTGCGATTTGTCCAATTGTTCCACATGGGTTGGGACCACCATGGCAATCTGCCGAACGCGCTCCGCGGCCAGTGCCGGGACACCGACCAAGCCACCGCCGCGTTGATCGCCGATCTGAAACAACGCGATATGCTGAAAGACACGTTGATCGTGTGGGGCGGCGAGTTCGGCCGCACGATTTATTCCCAAGGGGCGCTCTCGAAAGACAATTACGGCCGGGACCATCATCCCCGGTGCTATACGATGCTCTTGGCCGGCGCGGGCATTCGAGGCGGATATACACATGGCGAAACGGACGACTACTGTTATAACATTGTCCGCGATCCCGTTCATGTCCACGATTTAAACGCCACCATTCTGCATCTCCTGGGGATCGATCATACGCGTTTGACGTATCGCTCGCAGGGCCGCGACTTCCGCTTGACCGACATCCACGGCGAGCTGATGCGGCCCATCCTGGCGTAGCCGCGGATCGATTTCGCCGCGAATTCGCATGGCCGGGCGCCGGGAGGCCAGCGGTTGCAAAGCGGCCCCTTTCCCGGTTGGAAATCCGACGATACCTTGACTCGCGTTTAACGGTGTCTTTTCCACAGGAGTTACCGACATGGGTTCGCTCGTTACCAAGCCGGCGCCGGCCTTCAAGGCGCAAGCGGTCATGCCTGACGGCTCGTTCAAGGAAGTTTCGCTGGCCGACTACCGTGGCAAATACGTCGTGCTGTTCTTCTATCCGCTCGACTTCACCTTCGTCTGCCCGACCGAGATCATCGCGTTCTCGGAGAAGGCGGCGGCGTTCGAAAAGCTGAATACGCACCTGATCGGCGTGTCGATCGACAGCCATTTCACGCACTTGGCCTGGCGGAATACGCCTCGGGACGCGGGCGGGTTGGGGCAGATCGATTACCCGCTGGTGGCCGATTTGGACAAGAAGATTTCAAGCGACTACGGCGTGCTGCTGCCGGCCGGTATCGCTCTGCGCGGTTTGTTCCTGATCGACCGCGAAGGCAATGTCCGTCACGAAGTGGTCAACGATCTGCCGATCGGCCGTAGCGTGGATGAAGCGCTGCGGGTCGTCGAGGCGTTGCAGTTCGTCGAACAACACGGCGAAGTCTGCCCGGCCAACTGGCATGCCGGTTCGCGGACCATCAAGCCGACCGTGGACGGCAGCAAGCAGTTCTTCAGCGCCGAGTACGGCAAGCACTAACGTCGAACGGGCGAACCCGAACTTTGTGGGTTCCCCCCGAACAAGAACTCGCGTATTCCACGCGGGAAACGCGAGTTTTCGACGGATTCGACAGGGGCCACGGCGTGCGCCGCAAGTTCGCCGCCGCGAATCGCCCCTTCCATCGTGGCTGGCCAGCCGGTATCGATCCAGTCGCCTGCCAAGACCAAGCCCGCGACGGGCGTGCCAGCGAGCGGGCGATGACGCCCCAAGCCGGGGCGCGGACGAAACACGGCCCGCGGTTGAGTCACGACTCGCGAGCGTAGCAGCCGCGCTTCGCGCGCGGCCGGAAACACGGCGCGCAGATCGGCAAGCACCTCGGCGGTCCAATCGTCGCCGCTTCGCGGCGCGTCGCGATGCGTGGCGCTGATCACCGCTTGATAGTAATGTTCGGCGTGGCTGGTTGGCGGGGCCGCCGTTTGCGCCGCGACGCTCGCAAGGTCGTGTCGAAAGACCCAGTGGCTCAGCCGGTCCACGAGCACGGCGTGCGGGTACGCCATCAGCGGCCGGTCGAACCACACGTGGACGCTCGTGATCGCCGCCGGTTCGAACTGTTCCAACTGCTGGAACAGCAGTTCGAGTTTCGCGGCGAAGGCGGCCGTTCGCGCGAGCGAGGGCACGCGATGCCATGGCACGGCGACGACGACCTTCGTCACCGGATGAAGCGTCTCGCCAGCAGCGCCGTCGACGACGATTCCGGTCACCGATTGCGCGTCTCCCACGAGCCGTTGGACGGTCGCGCCGCGGTGGATGCGACCGCCACGGGCTTCCAACCAAGCGCCGATCGATTCGCTCAGTTCGTCCAAGGGAAAGGCCGGAATCAACAGCTCGTAGGCGTCGTTTGTGGATAGAAATCCGTCGACGAACACTTTCCGCGCCGCCGCGAGCGAGATTCCCTCCAGCGTTTCGCTCAACGCGCTGACCAGCACGACCGACCAAAACCGGCGAATCGCCAAGTCGCTCATCCCACGGCGCCGCAGCCATTGAGCGACGGAGGTGTCGTCGAGCTCGGGCGAGTGTGGCAAATAGGCGAGTGCCAGCAGCGCGCGGGCGATCGACCAGCGTTCGCGCCATCCAAGAAAGCCGAGTCCCACAAAGGCTGGGGCCAAGTGCAATGGCGCTGGCCATCCGCGTTGGCCGTGAAACGGAAAGACGCGGCCCAGCGGATCGACAAACCACAAACAGCGATCGCGGCGGAAGAACTCCGGACGGCCAATGGTTGCGCACAACGCCAGCAACCGGTGGCAACACCCCATGCCAACATGCTGGCAATGATCGACCCACGCCGCCGAATCGCGATCGTGAAACGAGCCGGCACGGCCCCCCAAGCGTCCACGCGACTCGAACAGTTCGACATTGACGCCACGTTCGACCAGCCGCACGGCGGCGGCCAGGCCGGCCAATCCACCGCCAATCACCGCGACACGCGCTGTCATGGCCTGGCCACGGGTGGAATGGGCGACGCGTGTGGCGGGACAGCCGGTTGGAAATCAGCGTGGGGCGGCGAGCCCCAACAGGCGCGAGCGGCGAGCCACAGTTTTCGGGCGGGTCCGATGCGCGGCGCTTGCACGAGCACGCGACGCGGGTGGCGCGCGATGCGGGCGAGCAATTCCCGGTAAGTGTTGAACATCAGGGCGAACGCGCGTCCCGGGCCGGCGGAGAGAAAGCGGCGAGTCTCCCAACCCGCTTCGTAATGCTTGGCGGCAATCGCGATCTGGCGTTGAATGAGTGCCACCAGCGCCTCGTCGTCTCGTGGCCGGACGTCGTGTTCGTGGTTCGCGTGTTCGTTGTCCGCATGCTTGTTGTTGGCGTGTTGGTGGTGCGTGTGCTGGTGGTTCGGGTGTTCGTTGTTGGCGTTCTGCTGGTGCGTGTGCTCGTTGTTCGCGTGCTGATGGTTCGCGTGCTGATGGTTCGGCGCGCCGCGGAGCATGGCCAGCACCGGGCCGGGCGCCAGTTGATGTTCGGCGAGTTCTTCGAGAGGCAAGTAGAGCCTTCCGCGCTCGGCGTCTTCGCGGAGGTCGCGAAGGATGTTGGTCAACTGGAACGCGAGGCCGCATTCGCGGGCCGCTTCGTAAGCCGGTTCCGGCTGGTTGAGCCAGATGTGCAGGCAACAGATGCCGACGGCCGAAGCCACCTTTTCGCAGTAATCGGTCAGTTCGACGCGGGTCGCGAACGGCTCGGGACGCAGGTCGCGAGCGACGCCGGCGATCAATGCGTCCAGGTACCGTGGCGGGATGCGCCGGCGGCGAACCGTGTCCACGACCGCGGGCAAGAGCGGATCACGGTAGTCGCCGGCCAGAGCGGCGTGCCACGCATCGCGCCACCGATCCAACGACGCCGAGTCCGCTAGGCGGCCGACCGCTTGGCTGGCCACTTGGCTGGCCACTGGGTAGGCCACTGGGTAGGCGGCGGTCGCGGTGGTTGTGAGCGATGGGCGCGATGCGAGCGATGCGGTGGATGTGAGCGATGAGGTGGATGCGGTGGATGCGGTGGTCGACGTCGCTGGATGGATGGCGCTGCCGTTCGTGAACGTGGCGGCGCCGTCGACCACGTCGTCCGTTTGACGCGAAAAGGCGTAGAGCGCGTACATCGACCGCCGCTGTTCGCGGTCGAGGAACCAGAACGCCCAGTAAAAACTGGATGCCGAGCGGCGTGCGAGCTGTTCGCAACGCCGATAGCTGTCTTCGATCGAAACGGCCGCCGCTTCCAAGCTGGCTCACTCCCGATTCCCTGCGAACTACGTCGCCCGGCGAGCTGCCAGGAACGCGCGGACCGCGACCGGCAGTAGACGCCACTTCGCCCACCGGCTCACGACCGGCCGAGCCGTCCAGACATCATACCGGCGGTTGCGAATGGCTTGGAGGATGGCTTCGCCGCCTCCGAGAAACAACGCCAAGTCGCTTCGCAGCCAAGCCGGGCCGGTCGTTAACAAAGGCCGGCCGGCCTGAAACAACCGCGCGGCGAGTTCCACGCCCTCGCGGACGACGGGCGCCAGCTTCGCCGCCGTCGATCCGTCGCCGCCAGCCTTAGCCTTGTTTGGAATGGCATTGCTTGGAATGGCATTGTTTGGATGGGCTTTTTTCGCGCTGCCATTTTTTGCCGTGGCACGATGGGAAGGGGCGGATTCGAAAAAGTCGGATTCGGAAACGGCGTGTGGGTGCCAGGCCTCACGCGGCAGATAGATCCGGCCGCGTTGCGAGTCGCCGCGCAGATCCTGGCAGAAATTCGCGATTTGCAAGCCCGCGCAGATCGCATCGGACCACTCGCCCCATTCCGGCGAGCGGCGGTCGTCCAACCGAGCCAATCGCAGCAGTAATCGTCCGACGGGGGCCGCGGAATTCTGGCAATAGGCCAGCAGTTCCTCCCAGGTGTCGTAACGCGAGCGGATTTGGTCTTGGCGAAACGCCGCCAGCAGCGCCGTGAACGGTTCGATGTCCAGATCGAACCGTTCGCGGGTCGCTCGCAAGGCCAGGAAGACGGGATGGACCAAACTCGCTGTGGCGGGGGCGCGGGAGGGCCACGGCTGCCAGCAGGCGGCGAGCTGTGCCTGCCACCAATCGAGTGCCGCGAGTCGCGCGGCGGGGCCACCGGGAAGCTCGTCGGCCAGATCGTCCGCCCAGCGGCAGAAGGCGTAGATGTCCGCGATCGGCTGCCGCAATTCGGCGGGGGTCAGCCAACCGGCGACCGTGAAATTTTCGTAGTGCTTGCGGGAAAGCTGCCGGCAGTAAGCTTGGGCGGCGGCGAGCGACCAAGCTCGCTCTGCCCAGATGACTGGCGGGCCGACTGCATCGTGGCCGGTAGCATCGTGGCCGGCGGCAGGGTTCGCGGCAGGGCCGGAGGCGGGCGCGAGGGGTTCGGCGTGGTTGGGTTGTCCGCATGCGAAGGCGGGCCAGACCAGTTTTTCCAGGAAGGCGGCGGGGAGTGCGGGGCAGGCGTTGCGGTCGCGGTCCGCCGCTTCGCCCTCTCGCCGTTCCAGGCTGGCTTCGCCTACGATGTCTTCCACAGCCAGAGGGGGCCCTATGAAAATTGTGTTGGCCAGTCCGCGCGGCTTTTGCGCGGGTGTGAACATGGCGATCGAAAGCCTGGATCTTGCGCTTCAGGCGTTTGGACCGCCGGTGTACGTCTACCATGAAATCGTCCACAACCGCTACGTGGTGGAGACGTTTCGGGATCGCGGCGCCGTCTTCGTCGATACGCTGGAGGAAGTTCCGGTGGGCGGCAATCTGCTGTTTTCGGCGCACGGGGTGTCGCCGGAAATCCGCCGTATCGCCCGCGATCGCAAGCTGTACGCGATCGATGCCACGTGTCCTTTGGTCACGAAGGTGCATCTTGAAGCGGTGCGGTTCGCGAAAGAAGGTTACACGATCCTGTTGATCGGCCACGACGGGCACGACGAGGTTGTGGGGACGATGGGGGAAGCGCCGGAGGCGATGCGGCTGATCGAGAGCACCGAGGATGTCGATCGACTGGAATTCTCCGCCGACGCGAAGCTCGCCTACCTGACACAAACCACGCTCTCCGTGGACGACGCGAATCGCATCATCGAACGGCTCAAGACGCGGTTCCCGCACGTCATCGGACCGCCCAAAGAGGACATCTGCTACGCGACGCAAAACCGCCAGGAGGCGGTCCGCGTGCTCGCCCCCGACGCCGACTTGGTCCTGGTGATCGGCAGTCAAAACAGCTCGAACAGCCAACGGCTCCGCGAGCTCGCCAGCGAACGCGGCATTCCGGCTCACCTGGTGGATGGCGTCGCCGATCTGCGGCTCGAGTGGTTCCAAAACGTGTCGACCGTGGTGGTCACGGCTGGCGCCAGCGCTCCCGAGTCGGTGGTGCAGGACTGTGTCGAGTTTCTGCGGCAGCGGTTCGCGGCCACGGTCGAATCGCGATCGCTGCGGGAAGAAAGCGTCTACTTTCCCTTGCCGCGTGAACTGCGCGGTAAACTGCCTGGCTCTGACCGCGTTGCTAGCGACGACGCGGCCACGGCGGTGATCGAGTAGGTAGCCGCCGCCAAACCCGACATTTTCCGGAGGCACCAGATGCGAACCAATCCAGCGCACGTAGGGCGGAATGACAAGCGGAACAGCGAGCAACCAGGAGCGGACGAAGTCGCGCGACGCGACTTTCTGCGCCGCACCGGCATCGGCTTGGCTGCCGTAGCCGCCTCGGCTGCGATCGAGGGCCCGGCGTGGTTCGGGCCAGGCGCGGCAGGCGGGACTGGCCTGTTGGGTTCCGGGTTGTTCGGCGCCGGCCAACGAGCGTCAGCCAACGACGATGCGAAGGCGGGCGAGTCCAAGGCGGGCGAGTCCAAGGCGGGGGCCAGTTCCACGCCCGAATCGCTGGTCAAGGTTCTCTACGATTCGCTGACGGAAAAGCAGCGGGCGGAAGTCTGCTTCGCGTGGGACCACCAAGATCCGCAACGCGGTCTGCTCCGCACGCGCATCTCGAACAACTGGCATATCACCAAGCCGGTGATCAACAGCGAGTTCTTCACCAGCGATCAGAAAAAGCTGGTGCGCAGCATCTTTGAAGGGCTGATCCAGCCTGAGTGGCACGCGCGGATCGACAAGCAATTGCAGGACGACGCGGGCGGGTTTGGCAAGTCGCAGAATTTCGCGATCTTCGGCGAGCCTGGTTCGAAGCAGTTTGAATTCGTGATGACGGGCCGTCACATGACGCTGCGGTGCGACGGCAATTCGACCGGCCACATGGCGTTTGGCGGACCGATTTTCTACGGCCATGCCGCCAGCGGCTTCCATGAAAAACCGGGCCATCCGAACAACGTCTTTTGGCCGCAGGCGCTCGCCGCCAACGAGGTCTATACGATGCTCGATGGTGCTCAGCGGAAGAAGGCCGAGGTCTCGAAGACGCCTGGCGAATCGTCTGTCGGGTTCCAGGGCCCGCAAGGCAAGTTCGCTGGGATTCCTGTCGCCGACCTGTCGGCCGACCAGCGTGGTTTGGTGCAAAAGGTGCTGCGAACGCTCATCGAACCCTACCGTCAAAGCGATCGCGATGAAGTGCTCGCCGCGCTCAAGACCCAGGGTGGTCTCGACAAGTGCTCGCTGGCCTTCTTCACGGACGAAGATCTCGGCGGCGACCGCGTTTGGGACAACTGGCGATTGGAAGGCCCGTCTTTCGTGTGGAACTTCCGCGGAGTGCCTCACGTCCACGTGTGGGTGAACATCGCCGACGACGCCTCGGTGCGACTCAACGCGTAGCCTTTCCCGCAGCGGATTCGCGCTGCGATCAGCCACGGCGGGGCGAGATCGTGTGCGGGCGATCACGAGCCATCGCCCCGAAGGGGAGTGCCATGAAGACGCGTCCGATGGCGAGCGGAGAACCGGAGTGCGCTTGGCGTCGTTTACCGGACCGCCGTTTACCGGACCGCCGCGACATGGTCGTGGGGCTGTCGCTTGCGGGCTGTGGAGGATGGGCGGCGATGAGTGGATTGGGAGAGGCGACGCCGTGCTCGGCAGCGGAGCAGCGGCCGAGGATGGCCGAGTCGCCGCGGGCGATGGTCGCGACCGTCCATCCGCTCGCGACGGAGGCCGGCTTGGCGGCGCTTCGCGCGGGCGGAAACGCGGTGGACGCGGCGATTGCCGCGGCGGTCACGCTGGGCGTGGTCGACGGCCATAACTCGGGGCTAGGTGGCGGAACGCTGCTGTTGATTCGCGCCCCGGATGGATCCTTTCACGCGTTGGATGGACGGGAGACGGCGCCGGCTCGGGCGCATCGCGACATGTACGTGCGCGATGGCCGTCTGGATGCCGAAGCGAGCCAGACAGGCCCGTTGGCCGTCGCGGTGCCGGGCGCGTTGGCGGCCTACGCGGAAGCGCTGGAACGGTTCGGTAAACGGCGGCTGGCCGATGTGCTCGAACCTGCCGCGGCGCTCGCCGAAAACGGCTTTCCGCTCGACCGAGTCTATGCGGCGAAGCTGGCGGCGAACGCCGCGAAAATCGCTCAATTCCCTGGCTCGAAAGCTGTCCTGCTGCGGCCCGACGGACAACCGTATGCGGTCGGCGAGACGCTCCGTCAGCCGGACTTGGCTCGCAGTTATCGGTCGATGGCCGCCGAGGGCCCGGACTGGTTTTACCGCGGACCGTTCGCCCGCGCGGTTGGCCAGTGGATGGCCGAGCACGGCGGCATGCTGGCGGCCAGCGATTTCGGCGCGTATCGCGTGCGTCGGCGGCAGCCGCTGACGACCACCTATCGCGGCCATTCGGTGATCGGTTTTCCGCCGCCCAGCTCGGGCGGCGTCCATGTCGCGCAAATGCTGGCGATGCTCGAACCGCTCGCGCTGGCGGAGACGCACCGCCGCGATCCGGCCGAATGGACGCATCTGGTGGCGGAAGCGATGAAGCGGGCGTTCGCGGACCGGGCTCATTGGCTCGGCGATCCCGATTTCGCTCGCGTGCCGCGCGGGTTGATCGACAAGGCGTACGCGGTGTCGCTTGGCCGGACGATCGACCCCGGGCGAGCGACGCGGGTCGCAGGCCACGGCACGCCGCCGCGAGCCGACGAGGATGTCTTCGAGAAACACACGACGCATGTGGCGGCCGCTGACGCGTCGGGGTGCTGGGTCGCGTTGACCACGACCGTGAACACCACGTTTGGTTCGAAAGTGATTGTGCCTGGAACCGGCGTGATCTTGAACAATGAAATGGACGACTTCTCGGCCGAGCCTGGCCAGCCCAACGCCTTCGGTTTGATTGGCGCCGAAGCGAACGCGATCGCGCCGGGCAAGCGGCCATTGTCGAGCATGAGTCCGACAATCGTGCTGCGAGACCATCGACCGATCATGACCGTGGGCGCGGCGGGCGGTCCGACGATCATTTCCCAGGTATTGATCGCGTTGTTGCGGCGGCTCGATTTGGAGGCGCCGCTGGACGAGTGCCTCGGTGGTCCGCGGTTTCATCATCAATGGTCCCCGGATGAATTGCGTTTAGAGCGAAGCACACCGCCGGCAGTCCAGGACGCGCTGCGTGCCCGCGGCCATACGCTCAAGTTGGTGGACGGATTAGGGGTGAGCCAAGCGATTGCCTGGGACGCGGCCCGCGGGCTATTCCAAGGCGTGAGCGACCCGCGCGTCCCCGGCTTAGCCGCCGGCCTACCAGCCGATCCGGCGCAAGGACCGAAAGCGCCGACAAGCCGCCCCAATCGGTAGCGGTATCCTGTTCGGCCGCGGTGTCCCGTTCGAATGCGATGTCCTATTTGTACGACGGACATCTTGTCCGTCGAAGCTTGGTCGCGTCCGAATTCGGCCGCGGTGTCCTGTTCGGCCGCGGCGTCCCGTTCGAATGCGATGTCCCGTTCGGCCGCGATGTCCCGTTCGGCCGCGGTGTCCCGTTCGGACGCGGTGTCCCGTTCGGACGCGGTGTCCCGTTCGGACGCGGTGTCCTATTTGTACGACGGACATCTTGTCCGTCGAAGCTTG
>CAIXSC010000488.1 GCA_903921945.1 uncultured Planctomycetaceae bacterium | reverse complement strand
GCTCACGGAGAGGTCTCGTTGCCACTGGGCATTGCCGGGGTCGGACTGGGCGAGACGCTGACTGATCGCGAGCCCCGCCTCGTAGGCCGCGCGCGCGGCCGTCAGGTCGCCCGCAGCGCTCGCGACGTCCCCGATTTTTTCGTGGCTCACGGAGAGGTCTCGTTGCCACTGGGCATTGCCGGGGTCGGACTGGGCGAGACGCGCTGCCGCGTTTCTCGCTCGACCGAGATAAGCCTGTGCCTCGCGGAGATTCCCGATTCCGATTTGAATCGAAGCCAAGGCGAGTGGCACCCCATAGGCGTGACGACCCGTGAGTTGCCCCTGTTGGTCTAGTCCCACGAGCGGCGCGATCACCGAAGCCGCTTGCGAAATTTGCTCTCGGTCCAAAAGGAACTCGGCGATTCCGGCCAATCGCTCGGCGGCCTCATCCAGGTGCCCCGCCGCCAAATGGTACCGGCCGGCGAACAGGTAGTCCGACAGACTTCGCGTGTCCTCGAAACGGGCGTCGTACCACGCGGCGAGACGCGCGGCGGCCTCTTGCCGTTCGACTTTCAACGATGCGCCGGCCACCTTCTCCACCTGAAGGTCGATATGCGGATGCGTGCTGAAGCGGTCGATCGTGCGCGTGCCTTCTCGGACGCGGTCCTGCTCGACCAAACCCAGCCTCCGTAGCAGCTTGAAAGGTTTTTCGCCGAGATTCTCGGGCCGTCCGCTCGGATCCGCCTGCCACAAGGGGCGTAATTCCTGCTCGATTGTAGGGTGCAACACGGCCGTCAATCGGATGAGCAGCGTCCGCTCGTTGTTCCCCAGCACGCGCGACCACACGCTTTGGAACAACAAATCCTCGCTCAGCTTGTCGTGGTAAGCGGGCAGGCTGGGGGCCACGAACCGCTCCCATTCCACCGCCGCGTCGGCCTCTGAACCCACCGCCGGACGCGTTTCCGGATCGTGCTCGTCAAGTTCGCGTCCGATCAGTTCGTCGAGAAAATCCAGCGAGCGGCCATGGCCGGCCGCCAGTTTCGCCAGCCGAGCTTGGCTCCACGGCGATAACTGCCGCAAATGGTCGTGCCATTCCAGGATCCGCAACGACTCGTGGTCGCGCATGGCTGGCAGCGGAAACAACTCGACCGGCTTCGCTCCCTCCGGAACGTAGCGAGTCGACGCGAGCACGCGCAGGCGATCCGGCGCTTGGCTTGCCACCTTATGCACGATCGACCACGCCGCCGCCATCCAGGGATCGCCCCACCGCATCGCCCGCTCGGAATCGTCCTTCCCCGCCTGTTCGGCCTGGTCCGCCACTTCCCTCGGAAAGTCGAGCAACGATTCCAAATTGTCGAAGTACAACACCAGCGGCGGACAGAGTTGGGAGCGGTCGACGGCCAGGCTCAAGACCTGCCGCAAGCGGTCGAGCGGCGGCAATTCGGCCAACGCCGCGAAACTCCGGTTCCATCGTTCCCGAGTCGCGTCGTTCGCGGTTTCCCCATGCCGCCGCGCCGCCGTGTCGATCGCCTCGATTGTCTTCCGGGCGAACCAGCCGCCCACGGTCGCCTCCTGGCGAATGCGGTCGACCGATTCCCACCGTTCGCCCGCGCCGACGACGAAGAACGTTTTCGGCTCCCGCTCGGCCAGGGCGCACCAGACCGGCGCGTCGGTGAAATGTTCCGCGCGGAACAGCTTGAGCGATTCCAAACAAAAGGTGCTTTTGCCGACGCCTCCCAAACCATGCACCAAGATGATTGGCTGTGGAACAATCTTGGAGACCGAAGGGGATTGCGACGCCTCGGACCCGCGGATCCGTCGACGGATGTCGTGCAGCAAGCGTCGCCGGCCGATGAACCCGGTC
>CAIXSC010000487.1 GCA_903921945.1 uncultured Planctomycetaceae bacterium | reverse complement strand
ATTCGGCTGGAATGGCCATATTGGCTGGATAGGCCGTGTTGGCTGGATTGACTGTCAACTGGATTGGCAAAGTTGGCGCTGTTGGCCCACCTACTGCGACCCTCGGCGAATGGGTGGAGAACGATGCGGCGTGATTCGAGACTGGCTGCTCGCAGCCGCGCTCGCAGCCTCGCTGAAAGACGCTCACAAACACTTTTCGATGCCCAAACAACTATGCTGAACCGCACTCTCGGTTGTCTCCTTGGTCTACTGTCATTGACATTGACTGTCGCCAGCCAGCTGTGCGCGGACGACATTCCCAAGTTTCGTACCGACAGCAGTCCGGACAAATCGTTGCCTTGGTATCAACTGGTCGATGGAAAGTTCCCGCCGGCGAACTCGGCGCATGCCATCTCGGGAGAACTGATTCAGGTCGATCATTTGGAGCGGCGCTTTCAGATCCGCGTCGATCGCAGTGATAGCCAACAAGCGGGCCTCTTGGACTTGCCGCTCGAAAGCGCGATGTTGCCGTACGGGTCGAGCTACTATCACGGGGCTCCGGCCGCGTTGCAGGACATTCCACTTGGCACGCACTTGCACGGACTGTTCTATCTTAAAGATCCCAGTGACAAGTCGCCGCCTCCGACGGGGCCTGATCGCCGAGTGACGGCGGAAGTCGATTTCAAGCGTTGTTTGCGTTTGGAAGACGACTTCTCCTATTACTCGCGGCAAAAGCAAGCTTGGAGGATCGAGGCGGTCAACTTCGTCGACAAAAAAATGACCGCCTCTTTACTCGGCGACGACAAGCCGATCGGCAAACCGAAGCAGTTCGACCTCATGGGGAGCACCCGGGTCCGATTGGGAGATGGCTTCGGGAAGCTCGACGCGATCGCCGTCGGCCAGACGGCTCAATTGAACATCACATGGGCCACGCTCTATGGACCCGGCCGCGTGTTGGAGATTTGGCTGGACGAACCGAGTCGTCGGCTAGCGACCTCCCTGCAGTTGGAACGGCACCGCGACCATGTGCGCGATCGTGGTCTACCTGGCTGGATTGACGCTGTCGATGACGACGCGCAAATCGTGACGATTTCGTTCTTCGACGGCGTCGATCCCAAGCTGTTCGCCGAGCTTTCCGGCATCAACGAAGAGCCACATGGCTGGCCATTTTCAAAACGTGAAGACGATCCGAAAGCGCCGAAGGGCGGCATCGCGGTCGCGCGGGAATGTTTGATGACTTACGATCCCGTCAACGACCGTAAAGGCGGCAACATTCTGTCGATCGACAAGCTGCCGATCGCGGTCGGTTTCAGCGGAGTGCGAATCAAAGTGAAATGCTGCATGTTGCTGGAAGGTCATCGCCCGGGCCGCATTGTGCGTTTTTACCCGGCCACATGGAAGGTGAATGCCTTGCCGCGCGAAGAGCAATTCTACGGACGGGAATGAGGCTCGACTTGGTCCAATCGGTAACGACCACGGCGGGAGCCAGTTCGCTGGGAGAATTGAGGCATGGTAGGTGGCACTCGAATCTCTAGGTCGTGCGCAGCGACGTATCCCGATTTGGCTTGGGAGCAGTTCCCGTGATTTCAAGACTCGCGGCATGGCTACTCGTTTGGGGCGTTGGTTGCTCCTTGTCGGCGGCAGAGATCAGCGGTGTCGTCGTGACGCCGCATACGATTGCCGCCTCGATGAAGTACAGACGTCCTCGCGACCCAGACCTCGGCGCACGCGTCAAACTGTTCGTGAAAGGTGCGGCGGTTCCCGGCGCTGTTGAGGGGAAGTCGCCAACCGATCATTGGAAGACCGGCAACTGGGCTTGGCACGACTTGCACACGGCCGTCAAAGGCCCGGAAGATTCGCTCTCCGTCTGGACCTGGAATGGGAAGGCTACTGCCTGGGGCGTCGGGAACGCCGTGCATGTCGAAGGGGACGGTTTACCGCGAACGCGTATTGCCATCGAGGCACCCGCACGGTGGATTTCGACCATCACGTTTCCCGGCCCCGAGTCGGCGTCTCAGCCCAGCGAGATGCTCGTGCATTTTGTGAATGCCACGAAACGCGATATTGCGATCGCCGCCGTGCGGTTGTGGCTGCCAAAGAGCAATTCGACTTGGCAAACACTTTTCGCGTCGGGCGAATACGCCGTGAACGTGACGGCACCGGCAGGCGATCGCGCTATAGTATATCTGCGCTTCCCGAATCCACTGCCGCTCACCTACGCCGCCATCGAGTTGGTAACGAATGACGGGTCGATTTGGGAGCACCTGCGAATCAAACGCGATACGTTCGACATTAGCGGCGGCTGGGTCGGCGACAATCTCCGGCACGAGCCTTACTTGCGATTGCTAGCCCGCCTGCACGTGAACTGCGGCCAGATACAAAGCGTCGACGGTTACACGAATAGGCCGGAACTTTGGGAGCGGTATCCCATCAAATTGTTCAATCGGTTGCAACCGCTTAGCGAGTGGGACACGGACGAGTGGCTTCCAAAGATTCACGCGGTCGAGTTTTTGGGGGAACCGCAATATGGCGGTGGCCGGCCAGTAGCGCCCCAGGAGGTGTTCGACGCCTTTTTGCCCTATCGCGGCAGCAGGTTGGCGACCAGCGTGACGCATTCCGAGGAGCGAACTTGGCGATACTACGCTGGACTGTCGGATTTTCCGCATTACGACGCCTATCGTGTTGTCGCGCCTGCCGCCGATTCGTGGCGCGACTACGATCGCTGGGAGGGAAAGCGTGTCAGTTGGGGCGCGCCGCTGGAAACCATCGGTGACATGTGTCGGTCATTGCGGGAACTAAACCGCCCGCTGCCTACGGCATACTGGTCCCAGGGACCGCACGATGGCTGGGGCGGCGGCTTTCGATTCCTCGGACGTGCTCGTCGCTCGCCGACCCCGGACGAACTGCGGGCCCAAGCGATGCATGCGCTGTCGACACGTATCACGTCGTTGTACTGGTTCAATCTCAGCCTCAAGTCACTGCTGAGGTTTCCGGACACCTGGGAACCCATGATGCGCATTGGCCGCGAGATCCGGATGCTGGCGCCGCTGTATTTGGCGGGAGATTCGCACAAGTTCCAGCGACTGCTGACTTCATCCGGGCAACTTGCTTGGGACTGCGCCTCGATCGTCGGCGAGGACTACGCGTTGTTGTTTGCGAACGATCTCGCTTACCGGCCCGACCCTGTCGAACAGACGTTCCAGTTCGGGGAACCGCGAGCTTTTACTTATGTCTTCGAACTCCCCCACTGGCTGCGAAAGCCGGTCGACGTGTTTCGTGTCGATGCCGATGGAATTCGTTCTGTGGAGTGGGTGGCCGAAGCGACCGGGGTCCGCATCAACCATGCGTTCGCGCGTGACGCGGTATTCATCGCCGCACTGTCGCCCAATCTTCGCGAGCAGATCGAGATTCGCCGACAAGCCGCCATGGACTGGGAAATGCGAAATGCGGTCGACAAGGATGCGGTGCAAAGTATCCTGAACGTGACCATGAAGAAGTAACGCGCCGAGGGGCCGCCGATAAGAGACCCGCCGACGAGGCCGAGAGTTCAGCGAATCGGCCCCTCCAGAGTGCTCGCAATCGCAAGCAGGTGGAGCGGTTGCCCGTTCTCCAGCCCAACTCGTGGGATCGAGTGAATCGCCTTGCTGCCTGTTGGATCATCAGATAATTTGCCTTTTGGGAATCGGGCTGCAAACCAATCCACCGAACGGGCGGGCTCGTCATGAAAACTCTCCGTCGTCCCAAGATTCGCGATCAGGCGACTGAGCAAATCAAGAAGTACATCGTCGAGCGAAAGCTCACATCCGGCGATCGCCTGCCCACCGAAACGCAGTTGGCAGAGACGTTGGGTATCAGCCGGCTCAGCCTGCGCGAGGCGACGAAAGCGCTTGAGTTTCTCGGCATCGTCGAATCGAAGCCGGGTGTCGGGCTGACGGTTGGCCGGATTGACATGGGGCGGGTGACCGAGCATTTGGGGTTTCATGCGGGACTGCTCGATGTCGATCCGCAGCAACTTATCGACAGCCGCGTGATTCTGGAAACGGGAGTGCTGCCGCATGTCGCTCGTCGGATGAAAGTCGATCCGGCGATCGAGGCTCGACTGCGGGAGCTTGTCGAGCGGTTTCGTTCAGCAAGCGACCTCAAGTTGTGGATCGATCTGGATATCGAATTCCATCGTTCGCTGTTGGATGCGAGCGGACTGCAACCGTTGGTAGCCTTTGGCGACTTGTTGCATGTTTTCTTTCAACGCTTCCGCGAGAGCGTGCAGAGAGCCGAATGGCGGAAGGGTGTTGAAAGCCATCAACGCCTGGTGGAAGAATTGGCTAGAGGTCATGTCGAGGCGGCGACGGCGGAGTTGCGGAAGCATATCGAGAGCCACAAAGAGCGGATATGACGCCGCCATCGGAGAAGCTTTTCCGCGCTTGGCGTGTGCGAAGGTCGCTTACCCGTAATCATGAAAGCGGTGCCGCACGGCGCCTCGCTCCGCCACGGGTTGGATGGCCCTGTCCACATTCAGTCTGGTTAGGAAGTTCTGTGTACTTCGAGAATGACTTTGCCATGCTGTCCGATGCTTAAACACGCGGACGGCGGCATTTTGGATTGTTGAGGGTAAAGCCGGTGAGCGTCACCGCAAGACCGGCGTGTCTCAAAGTGCGAGGAATCGAATCGTGAAGGAATTATTGCTGGTAACGCTCCTCTGCTGCGGTTTCGCCAGCATTCGCGTCGACGCCGCCGAGGGCCTTGAGCCGGCCGTGGCTGAAAGTGGAATCGATTTGGCGGCAACCCAATCGATTGGTGGTAATGGAGCGGAAATGATCGCGCCGGCCACGCTCTCGGCACTGCTGGATTTAGAGAAGGGTGGAGGCCAATGGAAAGCCACCGCCCCCGCGGAAGCGAGTTCCAGCACCTTTCATTATCGACTTGCATTTAAGCAGACGGTCAAGTTAGGAGCGTTCCTGGCCGAATTGGAGAGCGGTGCTGGGGGGGCGATCGTGTTTCGCGCTCTGAAGGCGGACGCCACGTATCCGGGTGATCCGGCTCGTGACGCCGACTGGGAAACGCTCGCCGCTACGAAGAGCGGCAGCCGTTACGATGTGGCATGTGCGGCCGGTTTCACCACGCGAGCTTTGCTCTGTACCCAAACGGGATCGGCAGAGCCACCCACGATCCGCTACTGGCATTTGTTTCGAAACCGACTATTCAATTTCACGCCCTACGCAATCGCTCAGGCCGATATCGGACCCTTCGGTACCGATCCGAGCAGTGTGATTAGTGGCGGAGCATGGCAGAGCACGGGACCGGACAAAGAAGGCAGATACATCGTTCCGCCGATCAGCAGTGTGAATCCATCATGGTTCACGCTCGTGTGGGAAGCTCCGCAAACGCTCTCGGCAGTTCGACTGCTCTCCAACGTCGATCAGTTTCTCTTGTTCGCGTTCACCGGCAACGGTCGCGACAACCCGGCCCTCGCCTCGGACAAGGACTGGCAGCGAGTGCGGTTCGTGGAAGCATTCAAGCAGAAGACGCAGAACGAAACACAATGCTCGATCACGTTCCCCGCAGTGACAACCCGGGCGCTCAAGCTGGTCATTCTGGAAACGCATCCGCGCGAGCGACGAGCGGTGTTGATCCGCGAGTTTTCGGCGATGGCAGACCTCGGCAACCGACCGTTGCCCGATCCGCCGAGCACAGCGGAAACGCCACCGCCCTTCACGATCACCTACTCGTTGCCGCGCGCTGGCGAAGCCGCTCTGGTGATTGACGACTCCCGCGGCCGACGCGTGCGCAATTTGTTCGCTCAAGTACCCCGACAAGCCGGCAGCCAGAGCGAACCGTGGGATTTGAAGGACGACCGTGGCGTGCCGGTTCCTCCCGGCGAATATCGTTGGAAAGTCATCTCCGCGCCGCCGCTCGAACTGCATTACCAGATGACGCCGTATCCGAATGTCGAGCAGCACTCGCCGAACAGTTCGCCCTGGTGGACCGGCATGCCCCGGAGCGGCTGGCTTTCGAATCATGGCAATCAAAGTTCCGTCTGTGTTGTCGGCGACACCGTATATCAGGGCGCTGGTGGCACCGAAGGCGGCCATGCGTTCATCGAAACGGATTACAACGGTGCGAAGAAATGGGGCACTGGCGACCCGGCTGAAAGTCTGTTCACAGACGGCAAGACGCTGTTCATACGGCAGGGAAACACCGTCTTTCGATACGAAGCCGCGACACGGACACGCAAGCCGCTCTTCCAGCTGAACCCCACGTCGGGACGAAAGGGAAAGCCGGTCGGCCTTGCTGCCTGGGACAACACGATCTACGTCGCGTTCAATTCGCCCGTGCCGTACTTGGACAACGCGGGCGACACGTCGATGGTGGACATCGAACAATGTGTGCCAAAGCTCCCGGCGACCCTCAAACGGAGCGACAACTACGGCATTCCCGTCAGTCCGCAGCGGGATTTTTTAAGTCTATTTCGGCTCGGCGGGCACATTAACGGTGATGATCGCGCGAACGGGCTCATGCTGCACAGCACCAAGGGCGCGCAGCCGCAACAGCACATCGTCCTCGCGCTCAAGACGAATGTCGCGATCGGTAGCTTGGTGTTCCCGCGACCGGAGCAAGACCATCCCGACGTGAAGTTTCGCATCAGCGTTTTGAAGCCGGATGCGCCGTATCCGCCGCAGCCGTACACGGAGGCTCACTGGTCCGAGGTGAAACTCGGCAAGCTCGCCGCTTGGAACTGCATTCCGGTACCCGCCGGGACTTCGACCCGCGCCCTACGGCTCACATTCTATAAGCCCAGCGACGCGATCCTCGATGCGCTGGATATTGATCTCACCACCGCGGCCAAGGGTGGCCAACCGAAGGCCGCGCTCAAACGTGACGAGTGGTTTGGCCGGATGGAAGGAATGCGAATCCTGCGGATGGGGCTGAGGGGCTTGCTGCCCGATGCCACAATTCGCGTGAACTCGGGGACGATCGACGAGACGACTGGCGAGTGGGACGCCGAGCGAACCGAGATCTTGAGCGAACGCCAACCCGCGATTTACGCCATGGAATGGGAGCAGCCCCGAAAAGTTCGCGGGCTGGCGATTAAAGAGATTGATGGCGCTCGTACCGAGATCGATGTCTATGTCGGGTCGTCAACGGGAGCCATCGATATCGCCGGCGAGGCAGGATGGCAAAACGTGGCAACGTATCAACAGCCGCGCCGCAATTACTATCAGCCAGACAGTTCGAATAACACTTTGGCCCGATACCTCGACGGTGTCGTGGACTTCCATCGCGATTGGGAAACGCGAGCGGTCCGGCTTCGGATCGTGAGTCAGTGGGGCGAGCAAACAGGCAGGCCGGAAGGAGTTCGCAAGGATCGCGGTGGCCGGACCATCGACCCGAAACGCTGCCGCGTGTACGGCATCACACCCGTGGAGTACATCGGTGGCGAGCCGCCTGTAAACAAGATGGTCGTGCAGCGACTGTGCGCGTACGACGGCGACACGGGTCAACTCATTCAGGAACTGCCGTCGTCGCTCACGGGCGCTATCGCCTTCCATGGGGCGGGCGAACTTTTCGGCATACAGGATGGCGACGTGGTGAAAGGGAGTATCTCGAAGAGGAACGCGGCGACTGTTGAACTGACAAAGTTCATCACGGATCTCAAGGAACCTCGTCTGCTTACGGTCGACGGCAAGGGCCGGCTGTATGTGTACGACCATGGTTCGGATCGCCGCGTGGTTCGTGCCTACGATGCGGGTGGAGCATATCTGCATGACATTGGCCGGCCTGGTCCGCAGAAGCCTGGACCATACGATCCGACGCGATTCGGGGACCTCTGCGCGATGTCCACCGATCCCGCCGGCGACAACATCTGGCTTGTCTACCCGCACGAGAATCCTCGACGAGTCATGCGATTCAAGACGGACGGCGCCCATTTGCAAGATTACCTCGGCGGCGCCAACTACGGCGGCGGCGGCGTGCTTGACCCTTACGACAAGTCGCGGTTTTGGTTCAAAGACATGCTCTTCGATCTCGATTGGGAGAAAGGCACGACACGTCTCAAGGCGCTGGTGTCGATGAAATACGAAGAGGCCAGCGTGTGGGGTGGCGAAGCGACGTTCCGTACCGAGTGGGTGCCGATCCGATACAAAGGGCGAATCTACTTGGTTTCGGCGCCCCTCAGTCATCAGCCGACCATGCCGGTCGGCGCCGTGTTCCTGTTCGACGAGAAGACCGCGACAGTCCGCATGGTCGCCGCGATGGGGGCGGCTGCGTCATTCTCATACGTGCGCACCGTCGAGGCCCAGCAGAAACTCGCCGGAAGGCCGTTCGGGGAATTCAATTTTGTCTGGATCGATCGCAGTGGAGATGGCGCAGTCCAGTTGGACGAAGTGGTGTTTACACCGCGAGCCCAGGAGGCCGCGAACCTCGGGCCTTTCGATCGCGAGTTGGGTGTGATGGCAGGAAACACCCGTTACGAAGTCAAGGAGATGCTGTCGGACGGGACACCGGTCTTCGAAGCCCGGCAGATGGCGTTCGCGGCGCTCCTGCGTCTCAACAACGGAACCTACTTCCGCTTCGGCGAAGCGGGGCAGGGCAACGAGGTGCTGTCGCCGCAGGGCGAACGCATTTGGTCGTACCCGGCCCAGCTTGGATTGCAGGGCTTGACCGTGCCACCGTGGAGTCCGGGGCTGGTCGATCTCCAGTTTGGAATCGCGGGCCATGCGGTCGCGGCGGCGGGGGACCTCGGCGAGTTCTTCGTCATCCATGCGAACAACGGGCAGATGAATCTTTGGACAGCGGACGGTCTGCTCGCCGGGCATGTCACGCATCACACGCGCGACCCGCGGGCAAAGGGGTGGCCGGAGACGCACGCGCGCGGCACCCGCTTGGATGGCCTGACGCTCGGCCAGGAGCACTTCCACCACTATTTCTGCCGCACTGAACAAGACGACAAATACTATCTCGTCGGTCAAAGCACATCGGTTGTTGAGGTTCGGGGCATCGAAAAGTTCACGCGCGGCAGCGGCGAATTCCCGGTGACCCGGGCGATGTTGGATCGGACACAGCAGTGGGAGGCCGCCCGGATTCGCAAGGCGCATTTTGCGACGCCGCCGATCATCCACTGCAACCTGGGCGAGATTCCCGAAACGTCGTCGGCCAACGAGATCGCTGCGAGCGAGATTAAGGACCTCGCCAAGTTCCGCATCGGTTACGACTCGAACTATCTGTACTTGAAATGGTCGTTGCGAACCGCCGCCTCAGGACCGTTCCGCAACAGTGGCGATGACTTCCGCCGTGTATTCAAGACGGGCACCTGTGTGGACTTTCAATTGGGTATCGATGCGGCTGCTGACAGGGAGCGCAGCCAGCCGGTCGCTGGCGATATTCGAGTCGTCGTGACGGTGCTGCGTGACAAACCGGTTGCCGTTCTCTATCGACCGGTCGCACCGCAGGCCCCGAAGGAACAAGCATGGGCGACCACCACGGTTGCCGGTGGCACGACAAGTTTCGATCAAGTCGCGATCCTGAAGGACGCCATCGTTACGGTGTCTACATCGGGCGAGGAGACGGTGGTGAGCGCCGCTTTGCCGCTCAAGGAACTGGGACTCAAGCCGACGATCGACGCGACCCATCGCATGGATTGGGGCGTCCTGTCGTCGCGCGATGGCCAACTCACGACGGCGCGCAAGTACTGGGCGAACGCGACGGCCAGCGGCACCACGGACGAGCCAACCGAAGCGAAACTGACGCCGAATCTCTGGGGTTTCGTGCGATTCCAGCCGTCCCGCAGCGAGATGGAACGGAAGCCCAAGATTCCCCGTGGACAGGAGGACATCGATGACCTCCTGGATTCCAAGCTAGACAGGAAGCCCTGACGAACTGATTTCGCCCTGCATAAAGAGATAAGAGTGCAAGGAAAGAATCCCAGTGAAGCGGCGGCAGCATTTGCCCTTCAAGATCGTGTGCTGGCGGTATGGCGATAGGCCAACCGTTCGTGATCAACTCCAAGGGCGTGCGGCTGGGGCTCACGCAGAGCGTGCATGTGAATAGGATTCTCCTCGGGAGCGTAACCGAATTCGTCGGTTGATCCCCGAGGTACCTCGCAGACAACAAGGCACCAGACAGACGACGAGGTACCAGACAGACGAGTCCATCGGTTTCAGATCGAGCGTCCGGGCAGCCAGCGAGCCAACTCTCGGCGGCCGCTCACCTCCGGCGGAATCTCAGGATGAGTATCGCTGATGACCCGCGGGAAGCCGCGCTGGACTTCATTGCCCTTGTCGTTGAAATGGCCAGCCACTCGGATGTGCTCGTTTCGCGATTTATCGACGTCACGAGGCATCATCGCTCGCTACATCCAGCTCGCCGATGCCGACCGGTCGCTCCATCAGCCGCTGCTCGCCCTGCATGTATCGCTGCTCCATCACATCCGTCGACGTGAAAATGCTGGCGAGCGCGTAGTAATCCGCGGGCTGGATCGGGTCGAATTTGTGGTTGTGGCAGCAGACGCAACCAAGCGTCTGCGGGAGCACGGTTCGGCCGATTGTGTCAAGCTGTTCGACGGCGAGAAACTCCGACATCTGCTCGGGAGTTGGCGGCAGACCGATGATCTGTAGGAAGAGCCGGCGGGCCAGAGTGCGTCGATCGGAAAGGCCATTCGTGCCTGGCACCAATTGGTGT
>CAIXSC010000486.1 GCA_903921945.1 uncultured Planctomycetaceae bacterium | reverse complement strand
CCAAAAGGCCCGTGGACTTGTCGGCCGCGACCAGTACGATCCAGCCATGTGGGTCTACGCCGGCGTCCTGCTGCTCGGCGCCTTCGCTTGGCTGTTCGTCGATCCGACGCGGGTGATTGGGCAGAACTCGGAGGAGTAGGTGGTGGTTGTTTGGTTGTTGGTTGTTGGTGGTTGGGAGGGGCGAGCTTAGATCGAAGGCAAACACTCGCCACGGACGAACACCGAAAGACACGGAAGGATTGATGATCCGTGACCATCCGCGTAATCCGTGGTAACAATCGGTTTTCCATTCTCCGTTTTCAGGGGCGTGGGATCGTATGATTCTTATGGTTGACGCGCCCTTGGAATTCTTTGTATTGGCATAGAGGTTGCGATGACGCTGCGGATTCGTTCTCTTTTCGATGCATTGCCGCGACTCGGTTTATCGACATGCTTTGGGTTGGTGCATGGCGATGCGAACATCCGACGGCTGATGGCGGCTGCTGTTGCTTTCGCTTTCGTTGGTGGCTCGCTTTTGCTGGGCACGCCGCGGGCCTCGGCACAGCCGGTGCCGCCGTCGCAATCCCCGGCTGCGAACGATCCGCTTTCAGGGACGACGTTGGAATCGCGACTGCTGGCGGAGTCGCCTGCGGCGCTCGCGGCCGCGGCGCGGAACGAAGGCGACCCGCAACGCGGCGCGATCGCCTTTCATCAATCGTTGCTGGCTTGCGGCCGCTGCCATGTTGTCGCGGATGAACCCGCGGGTTCCCGGAAGGATTCCAACAAAGTCGGCCTCGGACCGGATCTGACTCGCATTCCCGCGGACGAAACGGACGCGGAGATCGTGCTCTCGATCTTGCAGCCTTCGCGGAAAATCCGCCAAGGTTTCGAGACCGTCACCGTGGTGCTCGACAGTGGTAAGACACTCACGGGCATGGTTGTCGAACGCGCGCCTCAACGGCTTGTCGTGCGGGACGCGGCTCGTTTCGGCGAAGCGGTGACGCTGGATGCTGGCGAAGTCGAGGAAATCCGCGCGCAGACCACTTCGCTGATGCCCGCTGGCCAGGTGAATCAGTTGGCTGGGCGGCAGCAGTTTTTGGATCTCGTGCGATATATCTTCGAGATTCGATCGGGTGGACCGGCCCGTGCGCGGGAATTGCAGCCGCCGCCGTCGCTGCTTGCCGCGACCTTGCCTGACTACGAAACGCGGCTCGACCACGCCGGACTCGTGCGTTCCTGGGATGGCGAGTCGCTGCAGCGGGGCGAGAAGATTTACGCGCGGGTCTGCGCGAACTGCCACGGCACCCTGGAAGCGCCGGGGTCTTTGCCGACGTCGTTGCGGTTCGCCGAGGGCAAGTTTCGCAACGGCAGCGATCCGTTCGCCATGTACCAGACGTTGACTCGCGGTTTTGGCTTGATGGCCGCTCAGAGCTGGATGGTGCCGCGTCAGAAATACGACGTGATCCACTACATTCGCGAAACGTACTTGAAGGGACGGAACCCTTCGCAGTACGCCCCGCTCGATCCCGCGTATTTGGCGGGCTTGCCCAGCGGAGACACTCTCGGTCCCGAGCCGAGCAACATCGAGCCGTGGGTGGTAATGGACTACGGTCCCAGTTTGATGGGAACCTATGAGTTCTCCGGGGTCGCGGATCGCGGTCGGCCCAACATCGCCTACAAGGGAATCGCGATCCGGCTCGACCCCGGCGCGGGTGGCGTTTCCCGGGGACGCCAATGGGTCGTCTACGACCATGACACGATGCGAGTGGCCGGAGTTTGGTCGCGCAATCCGGCCGCCAAAACGCCTCCGTTTATCGATTGGGGCGGGATTCATTTCGATGGGCGACATGGCGCGCACCCGCGCGTCGCGGGCGAGATCGCGTGGGCCAACCCGGTCGGCCCCGGTTGGAACCGGCCGGTCGATTCGCTGCCGGATGCCCAGCAAGCCGGCTTCCCCGAGGACTCGCTGTTTGTCGACGACCAACGCGTTGTGGGACGCGATCAACGAAGTTATGGTCCGTTGCCGCGGAGCTGGAGCCGTTTCCGTGGCGTTTACCACTCCGGATTGCAGACGCTCGTCGCTTACGAACTCGGCGGCGATTGTCAGGTGCTGGAATTGCCTCGGTTGGTCAGCACAACGGACGGGAAGGAAATTTTCGCCCGCCAGTTCGAGTTAGGCCCGCGAAAGCGGCCGCTGCTATTGAACCTGGCAGCGTCGCCCCAATCGCCACTCGGAAAGCTCGACGGCACGGAATCTTCACCGCTCCAGCTTCGGACTTGGTCGGGTACGGCCGCCGATTTCGCGTGGTTCGGACCCGAACGCGTGGCGAGCGGCGGTTCCACGGAGTCGGGTGGCGAAGCCGTGAAGGCGCCGAAGGACGCCACGCAGCGCGGCGATTCAGCCCCTACAGGACAACCGGTCCGGTTTGACGGCCGAACGTTCCTGGAAGTGGTCGAGCCGGCGGCGAGTGGCGAAGGCAAGCCGGCCTCGGCAACCGCCGACGCGGCGACTTCCACGGATTTCGTCTTAGGACAATCCGACTTTTCGATCGCGGCCCGCATTCGAACTCGGCGCGGTGGCACGTTGTTGGCGTTCGCTCCGCCTGGTCCGAAATGGGCGCCGGATGGCCAATCGTTGTTCATCCGCGACGGGCGACTGACCTTCGACATCGGCTGGGTAGGGGCGGTGGCGTCACGCGGCCGTGTCGATGACGGCCAGTGGCACTCGGTCGCCATGACGTGGGAACAGGCCAGCCGCCGCATTCGACTGTACATCGATGGCAAATTGGACGGCGAGGGCTCGTTGGCCCCGCGACGCGGACTGGAGTCGAGCGTGGTTCGGATTGGATTCACCTCGACGGACTTCCCGGCCCCATCGTTCTTCGAAGGCGAACTCGATGTGGTGCGGTTCTATCGCCAGCGATTGACCGATGCGGAGACGGCCGATTTCGCGGCGACCGCCGCGGCCGCTGGAACTAAAGCGGCCGATGGGACTAAAGCGGCCGATGGGAATCGCCAGTCTGCGGAAGGCTCGGGCAGAACTGTTCCTAAGCCGGTCGGCGAGTGGCGACCGAGCGTCGCGATGGTGGCGGGGCGGGTGGCGGGGCGGGTGGAGGATCGCTCGGGACGTGGGCATCACGGTATCGTGCGGCGCGGAGCGGCGGCCGGACGGACGGCGCTTTCGGAGGCTCCGGCGGGCACTTTGGTCGCGGGGATCGCCCCACGCGTCGCGGGCATCGAGTGGCATCGAAGCGAAGATGGCCAACTGAGGCTCGCCATCCCCGCCGGCGATTCGGTGTTGCGTTTCACCGTCTGGACAACGCGGACTGCGGCCGTGACGGAGGACGCGGCGCGGGGCTTGGCGGCGAGCGTGGTCGTCGAAGAGCCCGCGGGCGATTTGGGGCGGTACACTCGCGGAGGTCCGCCCCTCTGGCCGCAAAAACTCGAAACGGAAGCGGTGATCGGAGCGGCTCGTGGACCGTTCGCGGTCGACATTCTCTCCGGCCCGCTCAACAACCCGTGGCTTGCCCAACTGCGGTTCACGGGGCTCGATTTCTACCCCGATGGCGATCGGATGGCGGCCTGCACCTGGGACGGCGACGTGTGGCTGGTGAGTGGCCTCAAGAACGTGATGGCGGCCACTGCGGCGCCGAGCCCATCGAATGGGAAGCCGTCCGCGTCGAGTCAACCGGAGCGTTCGTCGGCGCCGAAGCTGACTTGGCAGCGGATCGCGTCGGGGTTGTTCCAACCGCTTGGGCTGAAGATTGTCGCGGGTCGAATTCACCTCACCTGCCGCGACCAGTTGGCGGTCTTGCACGATCTGAATGGCGACGGCGAGACGGACTTCTACGAGTGCCTGAACAACGACCATCAGGTGACGGAGCACTTCCACGAGTTCGCCATGGGGCTGCAAACCGACGCGGCGGGGAATTTTTACTACGCGAAGTCCGCGCGGCACGCGTTGCCGGCGGTGGTGCCGCATCACGGAACCTTGCTGCGGGTGAGCGCCGACGGAGCGCGGACCGATATTTTGGCGACTGGCTTTCGGGCGGCGAACGGCGTCTGCTTGAACCCGGATGGATCGTTCATCGTGACCGACCAAGAGGGGCACTGGAATCCGAAGAATCGAATCAACTGGGTGGAGGCGACGGGCCGCGACGCGTTTTATGGCAACATGTTCGGCTACCATGACATCACCGATGCGTCGGACTCGGCGATGCGGCCACCCGTCTGCTGGATCACGAACGCGTTCGACCGGTCGCCCGCGGAGCTGCTGTGGGTGGACAGCGAGCGGTGGGGACCGCTGCGGGGCTCGTTGTTGAACCTCTCCTACGGCTACGGCAAGATCTTCGTCGTGCCGCACGAGAAAGTCGCGGGGCAGGTGCAGGGCGGGATGTGCGAACTGCCGCTGCCGGTGTTCCCCACGGGCCTGATCCGTGGCCGCTTCCACCCGGGCGACGGCCAGTTGTACGCGTGCGGCATGTTCGCGTGGGCGGGCAGCGCGACGCAGCCGGGCGGTCTGTATCGAGTTCGCTACACAGGAGAAGCGGTGCATTTGCCGATCAAGCTCGAAGCGCGGGAAGGCTCGGTGCGGCTCGGCTTCAGTGGCGCGATCGATCCTTCGTCCGTGGCCGACCCCAGCAAATTCAAATTGAAGATCTGGTCGCTGAAACGGAGCGCGAACTACGGCTCGGCGCATCACGATGAACGGCCGCTGGAAGTGACAGCCGCGCGGCTCGAACCGGATGGCCGCACGATCCGTCTCGAGGTGCCCGACCTGCGCCCGACGTGGTGCATGGAAATCGTCTACGATGTCCGCGGCTCGGGCGGCGAACCGATCCATGGCAAGATTCACAACACGATCCACTCGCTGGGAAAAGCGGCGGACGCGGCGGCTGCGGCGGATCGCGGAAGCGGGCTCCCGGCAAA
Organism: uncultured Planctomycetaceae bacterium; assembly: GCA_903921945.1. Taxonomy (GTDB): domain Bacteria; phylum Planctomycetota; class Planctomycetia; order Pirellulales; family Pirellulaceae; genus CAIXSC01. The sequence continues at coordinate 431 of CAIXSC010000486.1, read as the reverse complement.
ACCGTAAGGAAATGGCGATGAGCGATCGACGCGAGTTTCTGCGACAGGCGGCGGCGTGCGCGGCCGGACCGCTGGCTGGGGCCGTATCCACCGGTGGGTTGCTGAGCGGTGGCGCGTTGAATGCCGGGCGTGCGCTTGCGGCCGATCCGCCGCGAACGGGCGCCCCGCGTCCGAAACTGGCCGTGGTCACCACGGAATGGCGGTACCGGTCGCATGCGTGGCATATGGCGGAGCGGTTTCTCGGCGGTTACCCGATCGAGGGCCGTTGGCATCGTCCGGAATTCGACGTGTTCTCGGCCTACGTCGATCAGCGGCCGGAGAGCGACCTGAGCCGCGATCGGGCCCGCGAGTTCGGCTTCACGATCTATGACTCGGTGGCGGCGGCCCTGCGCTGTGGCGGCGACAAGCTGGCGGTCGACGGCGTGTTGCTG
>CAIXSC010000485.1 GCA_903921945.1 uncultured Planctomycetaceae bacterium | reverse complement strand
GCGTCGCTCGCGCCCTGGACGAAAGCGACGCATAATGGCGCCGACGACAACGCCTCCGGCACCGCCGCGCTGCTGGAACTCGCCAGGCAACTTGCCGCGCGCCGCGACCCGCGCCGTTGTCGGCGGTTTTTATTTGTGGCATTTTCCGCCGAGGAGATGGGGCTCGTCGGCAGCGAGCGGTTGGTTGGCGCGCCGCCCGTTCCGCTCTCCAGCATGGCTGCCATGCTCAACCTAGATATGGTGGGGCGGTTGCGGAGCGAGCGTCTTACGATCAGCGGTGTTGGCACGGCGCGCGAATTCGAATCGCTCGCTCGACGCCTGGCCACTCGGCATCGCTTACATCCGCGTCTCGACGCCAGCGGTTACGGTCCCAGCGATCACGCGACGTTCGCCGCCCGGGGCATTCCCGTGCTGCATTTTTTCACAGGCTTGCACGAAGATTATCATCGCCCCAGCGATGACTTCGAACGCCTGGAGATTCCCGGGCTGCGGCGAATCGTCGAGCTTGTTGCGGAGATGGCGTTGGAACTTGGGCAGGCCGAACGGCGGCCAACTCCGACCGGTGAAAGCTTGGCCGATCTGCTGGGATCTCCCAGCCCACTACGGCCTTTACCATCGGACCGCCAAGCTGCCCGGAATCTCGCGGCCCCGCAGTCGCCAGTCGAAGCCGCCCAGCCACCCGCCGCTTCAGCGCCAACTGCGCGCCGCGGCCTTGGGATCGTGATTGCGGAACGCCCAGACAGCGGTGTGGTGATTCAGCGAGTCCAACCGGGGAGCATTGCGGAACAGGCCGGTATGCGAGCCGGCGACCGCATTCTTGGCGTCGGGAAGGTCAACGTCGCCACCGGCGCCGAGTTGCTCGGTACGCTGAAAACCCACCGCCCCCGTAGCACGGAAACGTTCCGCATCCAACGAGGCGGGACCGTGCTCGAGATCGAAGCGGCGTGGTAGTGGCGGCTCGGGTTAGCAACCATAATGTGGAGCCGGATCGCGCCCCTCAACCTGTTCGTTACGTCCCATGTCACACCTCGACGCTCGATCAAGTTCTTTCGCTTCCTCGCTCGCTGGTCCGTTGTCGCGCCGGCTGTTGCTGCGCGCCGGCTTTCATGGAATGCTTGGTCTCACAGCGGCCACGGGCAACATGGCGAACCCGCGGGATGGAGCAACAGCGGCCGGCTCCGAGCGAACGCGAATCATCAGCGGCCAGGCCAAAGCCAAGTCGGTCATCTTTCTTTTCCAGTGGGGCGGGCCGAGCCATCTGGACACGTTCGACATGAAGCCCAAGGCGCCGGACGGAATTCGAGGTCCACTCCAGCCCATCAGCGCGAGCGTGCCGGGGATGACGGTTAGCGAACAGCTTCCCGAGATGGCCAAGCGGATGCACTTGGTGACGCAGATTCGCAGCGTCACTCATAAGATGAAGAACCATAACTCGGCCGGCTATTACGCCTTGTCGGGCCACGCGCCGCCCACGGACGATCAACGCCTTCGCGATTCGCTCGATCTTTGGCCGGCCTTTGGGAGTGTGGTCGACAAGTTGGCTCCGAACACGAACGGCTTGCCGACGTTCGTCGCCTACCCGCACGTGATCGCCGATGGCTCCACGACACCCGGGCAACATGCCAGCTTTCTCGGTAAACGCCACGATCCGTTCCTCTTCCGCGAAGACCCGAATGCGCCGAATTTCCAATTGCCGGAACTCTCGCTGCCAGCTGGCTTGACCGCCGACCGGTTGCGGCGGCGACGCGAGATGCAACGCTGGGTCGACGGCCAAACACGACTTTTGGAGCAATCGGCCGAGGCCCGTGGATTCGACGACTACTACGGCCGGGCGCTGGGCATGTTGACGACGGATGAAGTGCGCCGCGCATTCGATTTGGCCGCGGAGCCCGCGGAGGTCCGCGAGCGGTACGGCCGCACCACCTACGGACAAGGCTGTTTGTTAGCGCGGCGGCTGGTCGAAGCTGGAGTCAAATTCGTCACCGTGTACTTTGCTGACAGTATCGGTGGCCGCAGCACCGAGTCCGGTGGTTGGGACACACACGGCTTCGACAACACGCGAATGTTTCCGATTGTCGCGAAGTACCACCATCCGCTTACCGATCGCACGCTCCCCGCGTTGCTCGACGACCTGGAACAACGCGGCTTGTTGGACGAAACCCTGGTGGTCTGGATGGGCGAGTTCGGCCGCACGCCAAAGATCAACGCCAATGCCAGCCGCGACCACTGGCCCGATTGCTACACGGTGCTGCTTGCGGGCGGCGGCGTGAAACGCGGTTTCGTGTACGGGGCCTCGGACGCCCACGGCATGTATCCCGATGAGCATCCTGTGCGGCCCGAGGATCTTGCCGCCACCATCTACCAACTACTCGGCATTGACCCGCATACCGAAGTCCGGGATCGGCTTAACAGACCGCTTGCCATCGCCGGCCGAACAGTGACGGAAGTGATTGCTTGAGGCTCCGCCACCGCTCCGATACGCGTCCTCGAAAACCGCGCCACTCGGCCAACCGCTGCGAACGCGCGAGCAGTTTGACCACCTCCCGGCTCAGGTCGTCCGGCAAACCGGCGTTCAACGCCCATCGGTAGTACTGAAAGATATCCACCGCGCGAATGCAGCGCAGCCTCGCGACTCGCTCCGCGAGCGGCACGGGATGCGCGAAAACCGAAAACTTCTCCAAGTGGCCAG
>CAIXSC010000484.1 GCA_903921945.1 uncultured Planctomycetaceae bacterium | reverse complement strand
GCGACTCCGTCGACTTTACCGATGGGTGGAAGTCATTGGCGTTTCAAGCGGTATGTTGGGCAAACGCGGAATGACCACTTCCACTCGCATAATCGAATCCAAGGGCCAACCGTCTGCGGCGATTCCAGGGTTATGAGGTAGCAAGGCGAGTTGAATTGGAGGTGTCGGTTGGGTTTTTCGACGAGAGTTGTCGGTGTAGTCGACGTTGAGTGTCCTAGGAGGAGTGACGCCTTTGCCGCTAGCGACGAGCGGCTACCTTTATGTCGCCTATCGTCATTAAGACTGTCGAAGGGGAGATACGGAAGCTTGCAATACCGTTCCAAAGCGTCGTGACTGGCGGCCGGCGCGGGATTGGAGGCTGCGACATAGTACGGAGACATGCTCGATTCCTCGGATGGAGACGCCAATATGGCTTTCTCACGGAAATCTCTTCTCGCCTTCCTGCTCGCGGCGCTCGCATGGTGCGCGCGGCCAGTGGCGGCGAACGACGTTTATGAAGCGACGGTCAGCGAAATGCTGGCCGAGCAAGCTCAGCGAATCCAACAGCTGGAAACGCACTTGGCCTCGCTGCAGGACAACACCAAGCTCCACACGGATGGTTGCGACGACTGTTGCGATCACTGCCCCGGTGTGATCGCCGGCGCGGAACTGACGTTCCTCAAAGCTCACAGCAACGCGTTGGCGCTGACGGGACCGGGAGGTCCGGGGCCAGGTGCGGTTCCCCTGGTTCCAAACTTCGACTACCAAGTTGCGCCTCGGGCTTGGTTGGGTTACCAGTTCGCTGGCGGATTGGGATTGCGGGCGACTTGGTGGGGATACGACCAGGGATTGCCGCCTGCCGCTCTCGCCATTGGTTTTGGCTTGGAAGCGACAACAGTCGACTTGGAAGTCACTGACGCGATCAGCCTGGGCAAGTGGGATCTGCTGGCGTCGGGTGGTCTGCGTTACGCTCGCATGCGCCAGGACATCCTGGCCCCGAACATTTTTGATGCGCCTCCCCTGAGCCGCGATTTCGAAGGTCTCGGTGGCACCCTCGCTCTGTCCGTGCGTCGGGGACTCGCTGGCACCAATCTCGCATTTATCGGTTCGGCCCGCGGGTCGCTCGTTTATGGCGATTCGTCGGACTCGATTACTGCCGCGACCTTGGGCCCGATCGGGCCGGTGGCTCCCGGGGACCTTTTGGGCACTCAGCGGACCACGGGCATTTTCGAGCTGCGTCTCGGCGTGGAATGGTCGCGTGAGCTATCGAACGGCGCTCGGTTCTACACGCAGACTGTCTACGAAGCGCAGTACTGGCAATCCGCCCAGCTGCTCAACGGCCTAGGCGGCATGGACGTCGGTTTCACGGGCGTAGCATGCAACATCGGATTGGCCCGTTAAAACGGATTCTGTCCGCCCGCGGGTTCGCGGGCTGTGATAAACTCCGTTTTCGCGTTGGATGTTTCGGCCCGCGGAGGATCGCTTCCGCGGGCCGTTTCGTTGATCGCGGTCCGTGAAAATCCGCGGGCTGCCGGGAGTTGTTCCGATCGAAGCCGACCGCGCGCGTGCGTACGACCGAATCTTTTGGCTTGCCTACCTCTCGAATGGCGTTACCACGCTGGCCAACGCGATGCTGGTGCGTTACTCCGACTTCGTCGTGCAACTCGGCGGCGAAGAGCGCCAGCTCGGACTGATTGTTGGCTGTGGCATGGCGGGCAGCGTCGCTGTGCGGATGATCCAGGGCGAGTCGATTGATCGGTGGGGCGCGGGACGGGTCTGGCGGCTGTCGATCTTGCTGTATTGCGTGAGCCTCATCGCCCATCTATTCCTTCGCTCCGCTTATTCGCCCTCGATCTTCCTCACTCGCACCCTCATGCAAGCCAGCTTGGCTGGCATGTTTGGCTCGTCGATCACCTTTGTTTCATTGCGAGTGCCGCCGCAGCGGCTCGCGGAAATTGTCGGCGCGCTCGGCACCTCCGGTTTCCTGGGTATCCTCGTCGGCCCCCTGATCAGCGATGCGCTCAGCTTGGGCCGTCGCGGCGTGGCGGTCGGGAGCCATTCGCCAGCGGCATGGACCAGCGCCGAGCTAATGTTCGTGGTGGCGGCCGCGTTCGCCGTGGTGGCGTCGGCGACCGCATGGATGGCGACCAGCGGCGAAGCGCCGCCGCGTCCCCGGCGTCGTCCGCATTTCCTGCAGGTGACGCGGCGCTACTTTCCGCTGGCGTTGGCCGCGGCGTCGGCCGCGATGGGGGCCGGTTTCAGCATTCCGATGACCTTCCTGCGGCCGTTTTCCGCGGAACATGGACTCGGCGGCGTGGGGCTGTTTTTCGCCATTTACGCGGCGATCGCCTTCGTGGCGCGAATCCTCTCGCGGTCCTTGTTCGAGCGGCACGGAAACCGTCCCTGGATCCTGGTCGGTTTGGGATTGCTCACCGCCAGCTATCTCGCCTACCTGCCGGTGGTGGACACTTGGCAACTTGCGTTCCCGGCCGCCTTGGCGGGAACCGCGCACGCGCTGCTCTTTCCGTCCATCATGGCGGCCGGCACGAGCGCCTTTCCGCGCCGATACCTGGGCGTTGCGACTTCGTTCGTGCTCGCCATGTTTGATCTGGGAACGCTGCTCAGCTCGCCGCTTGTCGGCGCGCTGCTGCATACGGCGAAAGCGGTCGGCTGGCCGGCGTACGAGGTCGCCTTCGGCGCCGCCGCCGCAACGCTCGGCGTGACCGCGGTGTTCGTCGCCCGCGCGACTCGCCAACCGCGTCCGTAGCGAAACCGCGTTCGCCACTCGGGGCGTTGGCCCATGGAATCGGTTGCAGCAACCACGAAGGACACGAAGAGCAAGAAGAGCAAGAAGAGCAAGAAGACGGAATTCGACGAGCTCTCGAATCGCATGATCGGTTGTGCGATCGGGGTTCACTGGCACGTCGGGCCGGAGCTTGAAGATGGCCCCGAACGCCTCTTTCTCGGATACTCTTTTGCTCTTCGTGCCGGTGACCCTGGAACCAACGCCTGAGATCGAGCTCCGGGAATGTGCTCGCGGACTTAAAACAGCTCACTGATCGGTTGGCCCGCGCCGACAATGCTCACGGGGCGCCCGGTGCTGTCTTCAAAATGGGTTTGCAACGGAACATCGAGGACCCGGTAGAGCGTGGCCAGTAG
>CAIXSC010000483.1 GCA_903921945.1 uncultured Planctomycetaceae bacterium | reverse complement strand
CAGGCGTTGCAGGGAACGCCTCGCTCGCTGGAAGTCCGAACCTCCAACTTTGCATTCCCCCTAAAGATTTGCGTTTCCCGCGTGGAATGCGCGATTTTTTCTTCTGCGAACCTGCCAAAAAAGTGCAGGCTAGCTCGCCGCCGCTATTCGTATCGTAGGGATTCGATCGGATCGAGACGGCTGGCACGGCGGGCCGGGTAGTAGCCGAAAAACACCCCCACCGCAGCCGCGAACACGAAGGAAATGACGGCGGCCGGCACCGAGATGATCACCGGCCATTTCGTGCCGCTCGTCAGTTGATTGATCAGTGTCGTGGCCCCGACGGACAGCCCAACGCCCAGCGCGAACCCGATGACACCCCCAATACACGACAGCAAAATCGCCTCGACTAAAAACTGCCGGAGAATGTCGCGTGGACGAGCGCCGACCGCCATGCGAATGCCGATTTCACGCGTGCGTTCCGTGACCGAGACCAGCATGATATTCATGATGCCCACTCCGCCGACCACCAGCGAAATCCCGGCGATCGACGACAGCATCACGGTCAGCGTCCCGGTGATGACACCCAGCACGTTCGCGATTTCCGTGGTGTTTTGAACTTGGAAATCCGGCGGGTCGCCGGGCTGGATTCGATGGCGTTCGGCCAACAACGCGTTGATTTCCGCCTCGGCGTCGGTCATCACCAGCGGCGACACGGCGGAAACCATGATGGCGTTGACGTTGTCGAATTCCGAGCCTTGCAGCCGTTTCCGGGCGGTTGTGTAGGGCATCAGAATCAGATCGTCCTGATCGTCACCCACCATGTTGGCGCCCTTCTTTTCCAGGACGCCGATGACGCGGAACGGGATGTTCTTGATGCGAATCGTTTGTCCGACTGGATCGGCCGTTTGGAATAACTTGGCGACGATTGTTTGCCCCAGCACGCATACCTTCGAGGCCGACTTCACATCCCGCGCGCCAAAGAACTCGCCCGTCCTCAGTTGCCAATTCCGCACCATAAGGAAATCGGTGCCGACTCCCCACAGTTCCCGCGGGCTCCAATTCGTGTTCCCGAAAATCACTTGGCCGCCAGAGCCTACCAGCGGCGAACTGGCGAGCACCGAGGGACATTCGGTTCCGATCGCCGCCGCGTCCGCCGCCGTCAGCGTGGGCGACATCGCTTGCCGCACCCCGCCCTGCTGGCGACTCCCCGGCAAGACGACGATCACGTTGATCCCCAACGCCTGGAATTGGCTCTGCACCAACCCGCTGGCGCTTTGCCCGATCGACACCATGGTCGTCACCGCCGCGATCCCGATGACGACTCCCAAAACCGTCAGCCCGGCCCGCATCTTGTTTTTGATCAAGGCGCGGTAAGCGATGCGAATCGTGAGGAAGACGCCCATAGGCTGTTAGCCGCCGTGTCCTTCCGGTTCCCGACGCTCCGAGGCTTTGCCACCGCCAGCGTCGCTCGCCTCCGGGGCCCCGGACGAGTAGGCATCGCCCAAGTCGCTCGGCCCGATCAAGGGCGGACTGATTCGGAACGGCGTGTTGCTCCCCGTGGATGCTTGGAAATCGGAGCCGCCGGCCGCCGTTTTGCTCGAGCCAGCGGTCGATCCCGCGCCCGCGGACTTGGCGGACCTGCTGGAATTGCCGGTCGTCGCCGAGCCTGTTGACTTCGCACCCTTGGACGACTTGGACGACTTGCTGGCCTTCGAGCTTTTGGCCGACTTCGCCCCTTTGAAGGTGTTGGCGGTCTTCGCCGATTTCGCGGTTTTGGAACTGGTCGAATCGGTGTCGACGTCGGCCCCCGTATCCGCGTCGGTATCGTCCGACACGGCGGCTTTTTTCGCCCCCTTCGAAGTCTTCCGCGCAGCCGTCGCTGGGCCGCCCGACCGCCTTGCCGTTTTCCGTTTACCGCCGCCCTTTCCTTCGCGTTCGGCAAGCAGCGCGATCGCCTGGGGCAAGGTCAGCGCGTCCGGCTGCAGTTCCTTCGGCAGCGAGGCGTTCGTTTGACCATCGGTTAGATACGGTCCATAGCGGCCCGGCATAAGTTTGATCGGCTGGCCTGTGACAGGCGATTCGGCCAAAACCTTAATCGGTTCCACAGGCGTTCGCCCGCGTCCACCGCCACGACCGACTTTCGGCTGGGCGAGCAGGTGCAGCGCCTGCTCCAGAGTGACGTCCAGCGGCGTGATGTCGGCCGGCAGCGACCTCGTTTCCACTCCGCAGCGGAGGAACGGGCCAAACCGTCCGTTTTGCGCCGTGATCGGCTCCTTCGATTCGGGATGAACCCCAAGCGTTCGCGGCAATGAAAGCAGCCGCAGGGCCATTTCCAGCGTCACCTCGGTGGGCACTTGGCCTTTGAGCAGCGACGCGTACTTCGGTTTTTCGGCGTCGTCGGCCGTTCCCAACTGGACATAGGGGCCAAAGCGTCCCTGCTTCACGTACACCGGTTTTCCCGTGACCGAATCGGTCCCCAGCGGTTGATCTTCGATCTGGGCATTGACGAGCAATTCGGTGGCCTTGGCCAAGGTCAGCTCGTCGGGTGCCAAGCCATCCGGCAGCGAAGCACGGCGGCCTCCATGTTCGATAAAGGGTCCATACCGTCCCACCCGCACCACAATCGGCTCAGCCGCGCCATCGGGCACGGGTTGCGGCACGCCGCCGGCGATCGGAAACCGGCTCATGTCGCGGGCGTCGACTTCCTTGACTTTGGCTTCCAGCTTCTGTTTGAGCCCCGCTTTGCCATCGCCGAAGTAGAACCGTCTCAGGTAGTCGATATGGCCGGATTCGCCGCGGCTGATCGCGTCCAGCAGGTCTTCCATGTGCGCCGTGAACTGGTAATCGACCAAATCCGGCAAGTGTTCTTCGAGCAGTCGAGCGACCGAAAAGGCGGTCCAGGTCGGTACGAGGGCGTTGCCCTTCTTGAACACGTACTGGCGGGCCAGAATCGTGTCGATGATCGACGCGTAGGTGCTGGGTCGGCCGATGCCCATTTCTTCAAGGGTTTGGGTGAGCGACGCTTCGCTGAACCGGGCGGGCGGTTGGGTCGCGTGGCCTTTCGGGTCAAGTTTCCGGCAGTCGATCCGTTCGCCACGGCTAACGGATGGCAGCACCGTCTCGCGATCGGCCAATTCCGCCTCCGGATCGTCGGTGCCTTCCACGTAAGCGCGGAGGAAGCCGGGGAAGTCGATCGTTTTACCGGAGACTTGGAACACGGCGTCCGCGCCGCCCAGTTGAATGGTGATCCGCATGCCCCGCGCGTCGGCCATCTGGCTGGCGATCGTGCGTTTCCAGATCATGTCGAAGAGACGGAACTGATCGGGGGTAAGTTCGTTGCGGAGCGTTTCTGGAACTTGAAAACGCTGGCCGGCGGGACGGATCGCCTCGTGGGCCTCCTGGGCGTTTTTGACGTTCGATTTGTAGATCCGCGGGGCCTCGGGGAGGAACTCGGCGCCGTACTCCGTGCGCACCAGATCCCGCGCCGCGTCGATCGCGACCTGGGCCAAGCTCGTCGAGTCGGTACGCATGTAGGTGATGTAACCGTTTTCGTACAGGCTCTGCGCGACATCCATCGTCCGCCGGGCGGTGAAGCCCATTTTGCGGTTCGCTTCTTGCTGCAACGTGCTTGTGGTGAACGGCGGCGCGGGCCGCGATGTGTACGGCTTGTTTTCCAATTCCGACACCCGGAACTCGGAACCCAGCAACCGCGCGGCCGCCTGCCTCGCGTCCTGCTCGGTCATCAGCAGCAGTTGCGGATCTTTCAGCCGACCCGTTTTGGAATCGAAGTCTTTGCCGACGGGAACGCGTCGTCCACCGATCGAGACGAGCGTCGCGTCGAACGTCTTCCCCTCGGTGGTCGTGAACGTGGCGACCAAATCCCAGTAGGAGGCCGTGACGAACTCCATGCGGGCCCGTTCGCGTTCCACGATCAGCCGCACGGCGACGCTTTGAACGCGGCCCGCCGAAAGCCGCGGCCCGATTTTTCGCCAGAGCAACGGGGAAACTTCATATCCATAAAGCCGGTCGAGAATCCGGCGGGTCTCTTGAGCACGCACCAACTGGCCGTCAATTTGCCGCGGGTGAGCCAGCGAATCGCGAATCGCGGACTGGGTGATTTCGTGGAAAACCAAGCGGTGCACGGGCACCTTGGGTTTGAGGATTTCGCACAAGTGCCAGCTGATCGCTTCCCCCTCGCGGTCTTCGTCGGTCGCGAGATAGAGGTCCTTGGCCGACTTCAGTGCCTGCCGCAACTTGGCGATATGGGCTTTTTTGTTCGCGGGAATGACATACAGCGGCTCGAAATCCTGCTCGACGTTCACGCCCAACCGCGCCCATGGCTCCGACTTGTACTCGGCAGGCACCTCCTTCGCCCCCTCCGGCAGGTCCCGGACGTGGCCAATGCTGGCTTCCACCACAAAATCCCGCCCGAGAAACTTGCCGATGGTCCGGGCCTTGGCCGGCGACTCGACAATCACGAGCGATTTGCCCCCGCTGCGGGCGGGCGTTTTTGAGGTGCTGGAGGTGGTCTGCGACTTGGATTTTGCCATGGTGTGCGGGCGGCGTACGGTGGGTTTGGGATTGAATTTACGACGCTCGTCCCTACAATCGGCGTGCGCGTGGCTACCGGAAAGCCACTCTTTATTGCCCGTACGGACAGGTGTCAAGCCGTTCCGCCTCGCCGGAGCGGTGGTATCGAAGGGATGCTCATGGGAAACCCCCTGGCGATTTTGCGACGTTACCAGAGGACGCTGCTCGCCGTCTTCGGCGTCATCATTATGTTCGTGTTCGTGGTCGGCGGCGGCATCGACGAGTACTTCCGTAACCGTTCGGGCGGCACCAGGACGGCGGAGCCGGTTGTCAGTTGGGTTGATGGCAGCATCGACGACCAAGATATCGGATACATGCGCCACCGCCACGACGTGACGATGCGATTCCTCGACGAAGTCGTGAAGCTAGCCCGTGAACGTGGCGGAAATCCGAAAGTCGGGCCTCTCAACGACGGCGGTTCCCCGGGCGACTTGATGCGCACCATCATGTTCGTCAAGAAAGCCCAGCAGATGGGACTGGTCGTGAGCGATGACGCCGTCACCGATTACCTCCGCGAACTCAGCGGCGCGAAACTCGACAACCTCGACTTCGCGCGAATCATCGACAACATCCCGAACCGCCATCTGACCCAACAGCAGATCTTCGAGGAATTGCGGCGGAAACTGTCCGCTTACTACGTCGCCAGCATGGCGACGACCGGGATGTTCACCACGTCGCCGGGCAAGTCGTGGCAGTTCTACAACCGAATTCACCACCGAGTGAAGGCGGAAGTGCTCGCCGTGCCCGTCAGCGAATTCACCTCGCAAGTGTCCGAGCCGAGCGAACAAGAGATCGCCGACTCGTTCGAGAAACACAAACGCAGCTATTCCCACCCCGCCTCGCCCGATCCTGGCTTCCGCCAGCGGAAACGGGCCTCGTTCGAATACCTGAAGTTCAATCTGCAACCGCTGTTGGACGCCGAGAAGAAGAAGCTGACCGACGAGGAATTGCGGAAAGAATACGACCTGCGCGTGAGCCGTGGCGAGTTCAAAATGCCCGAACTTCCACCCGTGTCACCGCCGTCGGATGCGACGCCAGCACCCGAAAAGCCTAGTACGGAAAAGGCTGGTACGGAAAAGCCTGGCACCGAACAGCCTGGTTCTGAAAAGCCGGCCTCTGAGAAACCCGCAGACAATCAACCGGCGGGTGAGAAGTCGGCAGGTGAGAAGCCGGTCGACAAGCCGGATTCGAAACCGACAGATAAACCGGCCGCCGAGAAGCCGGCTGAAAAGACGGAGAATAAGCCAGAAGAAAAGCCGGATGCGGAAAAGCCCGTCGAGAAGCCGGCTGATAAGCCGGCCGAGAAAACTGAAAACAAGCCGGAAGAAAAACCGGCCACGGAAAAACCGGCCGAAAAGCCGGAAGAAAAGCCGGCCGGTGGAAACGGTGGAGCGTGCCAAGAGGAAAAGCCCGCCGCTGCTGCCGAAGAAAAGCCGGCCGAAAAGCCGACGGCCACAACCGCCGAAAAGCCGGCTGCGAAATCCGAAGAGAAACCGGCGGAAAAGCCAGCCGAAAAGCCAGCCGAAAAAACGGCGGAAAAACCTGAGGAAAAACCGGCGGAGAAACCGGCCGAAAAGCCCGCGGAAAAGGCGGACGCCAAGCCTGCGGAAGGATCTGCTGAAAAGCCGGCCGAAAAACCAGCCGAAAAACCAGCTGAAAAACCAGCTGAAAAACCAGCTGAAAAGCCGGCTGAAAAACCGGTGGTCAAGATTCGACCGTTCGAAGACGTGAAAGACGAGATTGCCACTTCACTCGCCCGGCCCCGCGCCGAAGCGGCCCGCACCAAGGCGCTCGAAGAGGCCCGCCGGGAACTCGACGATTTCGCTCGCTGGTACCGTAGCTGGGAACCGTACCAAGGCACGCCCGAGGAGAGCAAAATCGAGAAACGGACGCTCGACGCCAAGGCTTTGGCCGATCGCATCGGCGTTGCCTACGGCAAGACGCCCCTCGTCAACGGCATCGAAATCCAAGACCAGGAGTTGGGCAAATCGGCGATGTTCTCGTTCAGTAACGGGTTCTCGCGGATATCGTTCGCGGAAATCGCCTACCGTGAAAACCTCTTGCTCTACAAGGCGGAACAGATTTTTGGCGACGATCCAGACGTCGAGTTCCTCTATTGGAAGGTCGAAGAAAAGGCGTCGTACATTCCCGAACTAGCGGAAGTTCGTGACGACGTCATCGCGACCCTCAAACGCGAAAAGGCTTTGGCGTTGGCCACCAAGTCCGCCGAGGAAAAGTCCAAGGAAGCTTCCGCCAAGGATTCGCTCAAAGCGGCCTTCGGCGACAAGGTTCTGGAAACCAACGAGTTCAGTTGGATGACCGCCGGCGCCGTTCCGTTCAGCACTGGGGCCCCGACGATTAGCCGAGTCGAGAATGTCGATCTGGCCGGAACCGACTTCATGCGAGCCGTGTTCCGACTCAAAACGGGTGAAACCGGGGTTGCCATCAATCAGCCGAAAACGATCGTGTACGTCGTGAGAATCACGAGCGAAAGTCCGTCCGAAGAGGTGCTCCGCGAACGCTTCTTGCAAACCGGTGCGAACTTCGAGGTCGCCCATCTGGCCCAAACCGAAGGCAGTTCCGTCGCGGCCAATTGGATCAAAGACCTCGAAGACCAGCTCAAGGTTCAATGGCGTGGCGGTGACAGTTCAACCGCGGGCGACGAATAGCCCGTGCATCCGAACGCCGACTCGATGACAAGATCGCACGTCGGCGTTCGGGATCGGCCTACTCGGATCGACAGAACGGAGGGGCGTCGGTATCGGCCTCCCATATCCTGGTCGATTCCCTCCTGAATCGCGGTCGGTAGATGCTCGACCCGACCTCGGGGCCATGAAATCAAAAATCGGTCATGCCCCGCTGGCACGACCCACTGGCACGACCGACCGGCATGACCGACTCGGATCACAAGCGCTGACGATGCCGCGTTTAGGATGCCGAGAACGCTTCCCGGACGACCTCGGCACCGTTGACCGTGACCAATTCACGGCGGTTGTGACGCTCGTAATACAACTGGTGCTGTTCGATTCCCAGCGCATGCAGAACGGTCGCGTGCAGGTTTTGTGGATGCACCGGCCGCTCGATGGCGGCGTAACCGACCGGATCGGTCGCGCCAATCACTTGGCCACCGCGAACACCGCCGCCGGCGAGCCACATGGTGTAACCGGACGGCGAGTGGTCCCGGCCGGCATCGGCCCCGAGTCCGCCTTGGGCAGCCGGCGTTCGGCCGAATTCGCCGCCCCAAATCACCAGGGTTTGGTCGAGCAATCCGCGGCGCCGCAGGTCGGCAAGTAGTCCGGCGATCGGCCGATCCGTCGCCAGACAGTTGCCGCGATGGTTTTCCACAAGTTTTCCATGGGCATCCCATTTTCCGTGCCGCAACTGAATGAACCGCACACCACGCTCCACCATGCGCCGTGCGAGCAAACAGTGTTCGCCGAATTCGGCCGTTTCCTTGCGGTCGAGTCCATAGAGCGTTCGTGTCTCCGCCGTCTCGCCCGCCAAGTCAAACGCCTCGGGAGCCGACGTCTGCATTCGATACGCGAGTTCGTAACTGTCGAGCCGCGCTTCGAGTTCCCCCGCCGATCCGCGTTCGCGGAGATGTTTGCGATTCAGTTTCCCAAGAAGATCCAGTTGCTGTCGGCGGTCTGACGGCGCCAAGCCAGCAGGCAACGCCAAATTGGGCACACCGCGATCGACACGCGTGCCTTGGTACCGAGCTGGCAGAAAACCGGCCGCCCATCCCGGCTCGCGGAGCGTTTCCCCGTTCGAGAAAAAAACCATGAACGACGGCAAATCGCGATTCTCGCTACCCAACCCGTAGGTCACCCACGCACCCAGACTCGGCCGGTTGCCCACGCCTGTTCCGGTAAGCGATAGGTACTCGGCCGGAGCATGAATGGGCGAATCATGCCGCATGCCGCGAATCACGCACAATTCGTCGACGTGCCGCGCAAGCTCTGGATAGAGTTCAGACACTTCCAACCCGCTTTGGCCATGCTTCGCAAACCGGAATGGCGACGCGAACAGATTGTGCAGCGGTGACCGGGCGATGCGCGGAATCTCGCGGGCAATACTGTCCGGCACTGTCCCTCCATGCAGACCGGCGAGCACAGGTTTTGGGTCGAACGTGTCGACATGGCTCGGTCCACCTCCCATGAACAGCACGATCACGCTGCGTGCGGATGGCTCATGGTGCGGCGCGACAATGACGCCTTCCGTCGCACGACCCGAGAGCGTTGTCACGCCGTTCACAGGATCGGTAACTGGGCCACCGGTCCGATTTGAGGACGTGACACCGCCCCGTAGATTCTCCTCGCCAAGTAGCTGCCTGGCGGCGATTGCGCCCAGGCCAACGCCCGAGGACAACAGCCATGCGCGACGCGACCGTCGCCAATCCTGCGAATCGTCCGCCTGTAGCACCGCTTCATTGCAAACGCTCATAGTTGGCCTACGGGTCACTCGAGGTAGACAAATTCGTTCAGGTTCAACAACACTTGGCAAAACCGCCGCAAGGGCGTCCAAGTTGCGACGACCGCATCCGATGGGTTGCCCGCATCCGCGACAACGTCGTGCCGCGGAACTTCGCTGCGAAGATACTCGATGGCGGCTGCCGCCTCCTCCGCGTCCGGTTCGCGGCCCAGCGCCCATCGGTACGCGACATCGATCTGCCGACGTGGATCATCGCCAGCGACACGATGCACCCGCGCCGCAAACCGCTCTGCCATCCGCACGGCGAATGGGCTGTTGAGCAGGTACAACGGCTGCAGCGAGACGGTGGTCACGAGCCGACGACTGCATGGCTCGTTGGCGTTCGCGCCATCGAACAGCCGCTGCACTTCCGGCAACAGGTCCCGTTTTTGGAACACGTACAAAGCGCGTCGACGCGAGTTTTGTTCTTCGCCACTCGGTCCCCCCGCCGTCAGTTCGAGTTCGCCCGCGACCGCCAACAACGAATCGCGAACCGCCTCCGCTTCCAATCGTCGTGCGGGGAAACGCCACAGCCAGCGATTTTCCGGATCGCGCTCATACGCCTCATCGGACCGATTCGCCTCATCCGCCCCACCCGCCCCATCTGACTTATCCGACTCCTTCGACAAGCCGGCACCGTTCGCGGCACTCGTCGTGACACTCATCTCAACACTCGGGCGATTCGAATCGTTCGCACTTCCCGCGACGCTCGTCACAGCGGCGGTCGCGGTTTCGCCCGACGTAGCGGCCTGCTCGTCGGACCCGAGCGCGTACACGCTGGAAGTGCAGATCAATCGGTGGAGATACTTCGTGCTCCAACCGTGTTCGCGGCCATCGACCGCCAGGTAATCGAGCAACTCGGGGTGGGATGGCGGCGTGCCGCGGAGTCCGAAATCGCCGGTGGTTTCGACTAGGCCACGGCCGAAATGTTGTTGCCAAACACGATTCGCCCAGACTCGCGCCGTAAGCGGGTGGCGCGGATCGACCAGCCAGTCGACGAACGCCGTTCGCGATCCGCCATGGCTCGCCGGCTTTGTTTCGCCAAAAGCGTAGTCGAGCACCGCCGGAAAGCCGGCCTCGACGACAGGTCCGCGGCGATGGACATTTCCGCGTACGAGCAGGAAGGCGCGGGACTCGCGGAGTTGCTCGGCGTCGAACGTCAGCGGATAGAAGCCTCGCATCGGCAACACCTCGAGGGGTGTGGGCGAGGTTCGCGGCGAATAAAAGCCCCATGTCTGGGGACGATCGGGGAGTTGCTTTTCCAGCGCGGCGATCTTTTTCTTAAGCGACTCATAAAGCGGTTTGTCGTCGCCGGCGATTTCCCGTTCGATCTGGCTGTCGAGCAACTGCAATTGGAGATCGGCTTGCCGGGCCAGTTCGTGCTGGGCCGGGGTCCGTTGATCGGGCGGCGTCTCGAGCGCCGCGCGCGTTTCCATGGAGAGCTTTGAGAGCCTGTCTTTCCGCAACCGCTCTCGGGCCGACTGAAACAGAACGCCTGCCAACTGTTTCGCGGGCGGAAGCTCCGCGGGAATCGCCAGTCCGTAGCGCCGATTCAGTTCCGGATCGCGGAGCGTGAGATTCGCTGGCTGGCCACTGACGAACAACGCCTGTAGCCGGTAGTAGTCGCGCTGCGTAAACGGGTCAAACTTGTGGTTGTGGCACTGGGCGCAGCCCACGGTCAAACCGAGCACCCCTTCGCCCACCATGTTCACAATGTCCACCAACACGTCGTTGCGTTGGAGCGCTTTGTCCTCCTCGTTACTGCTGAGCCGAGCGGCGGCAAGGAAGCCCGTCGCGATCAATTGCGAGTCTTCGTACGGCAACAACTCGTCGCCCGCAATCTGTTGCCGCAAGAACTGGTCGAACGGCAGGTCGCGATTGAAAGACTCGACAACGTAATCACGATACCGCCACGCGTAGGGGCGCGGATGATTCGATTCAAAACCCTCGCTCTCCGCCCACCGCGCCACATCCAACCAATGCCGGCCCCATCGTTCGCCGTACCGCGGCGAGGCCAAAAGCCGATCCACCGCTCGCGCGATGGCATCCGGAGCGCTTTCGCGGGCGAACTCTTCGAGCCAATCGGGGTCCGGCGGTAGTCCCGTCAGATCGAACGCCAACCGCCGCAGCAGCCGACGATGGCCGGCCAAGGGAACGGGAACCACTGCCTGTCGAGCGTGCTCAACCGCGATGAAAGCGTCGACAGGTGAACGGCTCCAAGCCGCGCCGCCACCGGCGAACGAGCCGCTGGGCCGCCTGTACATCGCGCTGTCGGGATTACCGGTTTGTCCGGTCTTGCCGCTCGCGCGAATTGCGCCGACCGCGGGAATGGCGGGACGACGTGGAGTTTGGAAAGCCCAATGCGAACTCTTCACCGGCGGAGGTGGCAAGAGATTGTCGTCCCAGGACAACCCTTGGTCGATCCAATCACGGAGCAGCGTTACTTCACTGGCAGTCAAGGCGGGCCCCGCGTCGGGTGGCGGCATGCGTCGCTTCGGATCGGTGCTGGCGATCGCTTGCGCCAGTCGACTCGACTGGCTGTCCCCCGGCACCGCCAGCGGATGTCCATTCGACTGTCCCAGCAGCTCGACACGAACGTCCAACTGAAACCCCGACGACGCTTCGCGGCCGGCATGGCAGGCGAAACAACGGCTGCGTAGAAGCGGCAACACCTGCGTGCCGAAATCGACCTCGGGGCTTTTCACCGCAGCCATCGCCAACGGCGACAGCCCCACGGGGGAACTCGCGGACAACCACAAACACGCGACCCAAAGGATGGGCGAAACAAGCTGAAGGGGCGTGCGTGCTCGTTCGCTCATGTTGGTCCTCGCCCTTGCCCCATCGCGACAGATTTCATCGACCGTTGCCCTGGACCGATCCAGTTCTGATTATGCGAACCGGCGCGGCTTTTGTCACTGTCGATGGGCAGAGAATGGGCTTCGTCAGCCACGAAACCGCGGAGGTGGCTTGCGAACGGCGGCCGGGCATGGCACAACCTGCCGCAATAAGCCGTCGCATGTCGGTTTTGCCAACACACTTGCCTGGAAGGAAAGAGCTCCATGAGCGTTGAGCAGGAATTGATCGCCGTCAATCAGCGGTTGTTGGACAGCATCGTCAACCAGGATTGGGCGGCGTACGCCGAGCTATGCCATCCGTCACTCACCTGTTTTGAACCGGAGAGCCGCGGGCAAGTCGTCGAGGGATTGCCGTTCCATCAGTATTACTTTGACCTGCCGGCGTCGAAGTCGAAGCGATTGGTCACGATGACCGGAGTACACGTGCGGGTCCTCGGTCCCGATGCGGGAGTGCTCAGCTACGTCCGTCTGACGCAGTATCTCGATGGGGCCGGTTCTCCACAGACGGGCCGCGTCGAGGAAACCCGAGTGTGGCAGAAGTTCGATGGCAAATGGCAGCATGTGCACTTCCATCGCTCGTCGATGGCCTAGCCGCAACGCGGGGGAGCGATCAACACGATGTTCATCGTCACCAATCGCAATCTGGTCGAGAACGCCGCGGGTGTCGAAGGCTTGGGCGGACTCGTCAATCCGCTCGGGCCCGCCGAGTTGCGGATGCTGGAGGCAATTCCGCACGGCAACGACTGGGAAGTGCGGATCTTGCCGGACCAATTGACACCGGACATGAAGGCCGAGGTTGGCATCCAGGATCCCGGACCGGTGTATGCGAGCCAATATGTGTTCCGCCGCCTCCTTGCGGTGGCCAATCCTCGGCACGCGCAACCAGCCTCGCGAAAACGGGGCAAGGATTTGTTGTTGTTCGTTCACGGCTTCAACAACAGCTTTGCCGATGTGCTCGACCGATGCCATGGTTTGGCGGAAACCTACGACGTGGAAGTGATCGCCTTCACTTGGCCGGCCAACGGCGGCGGCGTGAAGGGAACCATCGACTATTTGGAGGATAAACGCGACGCGCAGGCATCGGTCGTGGCGTTCGATCGCGTATTGAACAAAGCCCGTGAAATGATCCAAGCGGCCCGCGCGGATTTCCTCAACGGGTTGATGGTCGATTCCCGGAAACAGTTCCCGGAGAGCGGCGAGAAACAGCGTGAATATGTGGCGAAACGGGCCGAGCAACAGTGCCCGTTCCGCGTCACGCTGATGCTTCACAGCATGGGTAACTACCTCCTGGAGCGAACCCTTAAATCCGAGGCGCTGCGATCAGGCCAACTGATCTTCGACAACATCTTGCTGGTCGCTCCCGACTGCAACAACGATCGGCATGCCGAATGGATCGATCGACTGCAGGTTCGCAATCGGCTTTACGTCACCATCAACGAGGACGACTACGCGCTCCGCGTGTCGCGGATGAAAGGCGGCGAGGAACAGGGGCCGCGGCTCGGCCACTATCCATACTCGTTGAACTCCAAGCTGGCTTCGTATGTCGACTTCACCGGCGCGCCCCATGTCGGTTCATCGCACGCCTACTTCGAAGGCGCGGCGCTTAAGAATGACGCGGTGCGTCAATTCTTTCACGCCGCGGTTCACGGCATGCGAGTGGAAGAGGAAGTCTCGCTCCGGTACGACCCGGCAAGGAATCTGCATCGCTTGCCAACCTAATGCCACATCCGTTCGTCGTACCCCTCGCTTCACGGCGGACTGCCGAAGGCGTTGATCCACTCCTTCCACACAGGAACATCACCATGCAGCGGCGGGAATTCTTGGCGACGGCGCAACGCGGAATCGCGGCCAGTGTCACTTGCGGTCTGGCTGTCCCAGCCGGGCTCGCCAGCGTCACGCACCCAGACCTCCTTGCCACGCGTTTCGCGGCTCCCAACTCGCAACCGCCAACCACCCCACCCGCGAACCCGGCGGCTAGGGCCGTTACCGGCCAACCAGCGGCCGCGCCCGATAAACCGGCCGTGACCGAAAACTCAGCCGCTGGCGAGAAGCCGACCGCTGGCAACGATGCTGTCGCCGCCGATGGCTATCCAGTAAAGCTTGAGATCATCGACTGCCATACGCACTTTTATGATCCGGGCCGGCCGGAAGGCGTTCCATGGCCGGGCAAGGGCACTTCGTTGTATCGCACGGTGTTGCCCAAAGACCTGCGCGCCTTAACGCTGTTTCGGCCCCTGACCGGCACCATCGTGGTGGAAGCCAGTCCGTGGGTGGAAGACAACGCTTGGCTGCTTGCCTTGGCGGCGCGGGATCCGTTTGTGGTTGGCGTCGTGGGCAATCTGCAGCTCGGCGATCCCGAGTTCGCAGCGCGGCTCAAGCGGTTCGCGGCCGATCGACGCTATCGAGGCATTCGCGTCTCGTCATCGGCGGTCAAGGAGCGGGTGGAACGCAGGGAATGGCGCGAATTCCAGCAACTTGCCGACGCCAACTTGGCGTTGGATGTCAACGGCGGTCCGGACACTCCCGCGATCCTGGCACGGCTGGCGCCGCAAGTTCCCGAGCTGCGAATCGTGCTCAACCATATCGGCAACGTGAGGATCACAGCGGCCGCTCCGCCGGCCGATTGGAGAGCGGGGATCGCGGCGGCCGCCCGCCATCCGAATGTCTTCTGCAAGATTTCGGCGTTGGTCGAAGGAGCGGCGCGCGACGGCCAATCGGCCCCAGGGGAACTTGATTTCTAC
Organism: uncultured Planctomycetaceae bacterium; assembly: GCA_903921945.1. Taxonomy (GTDB): domain Bacteria; phylum Planctomycetota; class Planctomycetia; order Pirellulales; family Pirellulaceae; genus CAIXSC01. Next base: position 14,802 of record CAIXSC010000483.1, on the reverse strand, counting down.
CGACCTTATCTCGACGCGGTTTGGGACCCATTCGGCGACGAGCGGGTGATTTACGGCAGTAACTGGCCCGTCTCCGAGCGGGCCGCGAGCTACTCAACGCTGCAACAGCTCGCCCTGGAATACGCGCGGAGCCGCGGCGTTCCCGCGCTCCGCAATTTCTGCGCGGAGAACTCGCAGCGCGCCTATCGCTGGCGGCCAAGCTGATCAAGTACTTCATCGGCCGCGCGGCAGGCATGATCGAACGCCTCTTCGAACAGGGCGAGCCCGCTGAGTTCGCTGTGCGCGAAATGCACATTCGCAAGCGGCGCCGCGGCGACTCGACGAGCCTCGCTGGCACGAAATCCAGGGTACGCCCGGATCATCGCGTGCCCCCACCGCATCACATCCACCCGCGTCGCGAGCGCGCGGATTTCGGGATGCACCCGCTCCAAGTCCGACAGCACCAAGGCGGCGGCATCCTCCCAACTCAACCCGTACAGACGGCGTCGGGCCACACGCGGATCGGCGTTCACAAACGCGTAGTACCATGTCCAGACCGTCGGACCATGATCGATACCTTGTTGATGAGTCGCCACGACGTAGCCCAGCGAATCGCTGCGATAATCGACGTTGTCCCACGCAAGTGGAAAGCCGCGATCCCGCGGACGGTCGCGCATTTGGACATTCGCCACCATCCACACGCCATACTGAAATGACTCCGTGGCCTTCGCCCGTTCCTCCGGCAGGTTGGCGATGAGACGCCGCGCGACGAATTGCGGGACTGCGCAGATCACGCGCCGCGCCCGCCATCCACGAAGCACGCCCCGCTCCTCGGCTGTGCTCATCGCGATCACTTCCGCCCGAACCTCGGCAGTCTCCGTCTCAGACGATGCGACTGACGATGCTGATGACGACGCTGATGACGATGCGACTGACGATGCTGATGATGCGCCCGATGATGAGCTCGAAGGGGCGTTAGATGGCACGCCTGATGATTCGTCCCCCGCCGCATTGGACGATTTCTGGGTAGGGGATTGGAGCGTTCCCGGACGAATCCGCAGCACGGGGCATGCGGTATACACGCGGTCGCCGGCCACTTCGCGCAGGTGGCGAACGAGCCTTCCGTTCCCTTCGGGCCAAGTCAACAGCGGCTGGGAACCGAAGGCATCCGCGACGACACCGTCTTGGGGAACGCCTGCGGCGCTCGCATCGGTCGCGGAATCGTCCGGAAATGCGGCATGCGCCGGGACGCCGGAATCCACAGGCGCATGATCGCCGCGTTCATGGGACGACTCGGACTGCCGCGCGCAGAAATAGAACAAGCCTGCCCATGCGCTTACCTCGTCGATCGACATCCCGTAATCATCGCGACAGGCGTAATCGACAAACCAGCGCAACCGTGGCGAAGTCCAACCGTGTTGTGCCACCCATTGTGCCATCGTCAGTTGATCGAGCGCGAGGACTTCCGCGTCGTCACTGGAGCGGCTGGACGGTAGCGAGAAGGCTCGGCGCCCAAGACGGTCGCGCCATTGGATCCATCGGGCGATCTCCTGTCGAAAGGCGTCGAACTGGCGCAATTCGTCCGCATCCGCTCCTTCCCAGGGATCGAGGTCCTCGCGCCATTCCCCTTCGAAAAACAAGCGTTCCTGCGGATCGCGGCAAAGCGCCGCCTCGTCCACGATCAACTGGCCGTTCGGTGCGCGTCCCACCACGACACCCATTTCTTCCAGCAGCCGCACGAGCGGTTCGTTGTCAGGTCGAGGGAGCGGCAGATAATGCGCACCCCAGGGAAATGCAAAGCCATCTCGGCTGCCAGACCGCGCGGTCCCACCTGTTGATTCCTCAAGTTCCAGTAGAACGAAGTCGTGGCAACCGGCGCGTTCGAGCCGATAGGCGGCGGCAAGGCCAGCTACTCCGCCACCGACGATCGCCACATCGACTTCGCGCCACTCGATCGGCTGGCCGCCCGCCAAGCGTTGCTCGGCGCCGCCATCCCGCAGCCAATGGCCGACACGATCGTTCGCGCCGACGATTTCGCCCGCGAGCGGCGCAGCGTGCGGCAAGCACCCGGCGACCATCGGCAGCGTCGCGGCCACGCCGCCTCCGCATAGCGCCGCTCGAAGCCAATCGCGGCGCGATTGCCGCGCTTGAGCCGCATCGTCGCCACCGTTCAGTTCCACGGCCGCGACTCCGCTTCGTAGTAACGTACGAGCGCTTGATTATCGAGTCGATTGATTTCAACCGGCAACGGACCAATATCGGGCGGCAGTAAGAACAGTTCGCGGAGCGTGTCGTTGCCTAGATAACGCAATTGGCCGACTACCGACGCGGCGATCGGCCCCGGTTCAGGGCGCCGCTCCGCGCAGGCCAAGGCATATCCCCACACCCCGAAGGACGGCACCGCCGCGTGGTACGGCGCGACTTGAAAGCCGGCCGCCTCCATCGTCCGGACAATGCACCAGTAGGATCGTCGAGCGACGAAGGGAGAGGTGCCTTGAATCGCGACAATCGCGTTGGCCGCCAACGCGCCGCGCAATCGTCGGAAAAAACCGGTTGTGTAGAGCTTTCCCAGAGCGAAGTTGTTCGGGTCCGGAAAGTCGATGAACACGGCGTCGAAAGGCGATTCGTCCGGCCTTTCCAGCCAGACGTAGGCGTCGGCGTTCACGACTCGCACGCGCGGGTCGTCGAGCGCGCGACGGTTCAAGGCGGCGAGCGGCGGAAAAGCTCGCGATAGGCCGGTCATCGCCGGGTCGATGTCGACCAAGGTCACCGCCTTGACTGTTTCATACCGCAGAATCTCCCGCACCGCGAGTCCATCGCCACCGCCCAGCACCAACACCCGCTTCGGCGTTTGGCCCGCCAGGGCGGCCGACGCGAAGAGCGGATGCACGAGCGCTTCGTGATAGCGATACTCGTCGACGGCGTTGAATTGCAGATTGCCGTTCAGATAGAGCTGGAACCCGAGGCTGTTCCGCGTGACAACAATCCGTTGATACGGCGACGTGCGCGCATAGACGATCGGGTGCGCGAAGAGACTCTCCTCGGCAAGTCGCGTAAGGCGGTCGGCTTGCCACCAGGCGACGAGCAAAATCGCGATCGTCACCGCGCCGCGAATCCGCAGGCCGCGGAGCGGCGCCTGCAGAATGGGAGCCAACAGCCACGTTCCCCAAAGACCTACGAGCGCATTCAAGACCCCAAAGGTCAGCGACGTGCGAACGAGCCCCAATCGCGGGATGAACAACACGGGGAACAGAACAGACGCGAGCAGCGCGCCGAGGTAATCAAACGCCAACACGCGCGACACCAGATCCTTGAAGTCCACGTGCTCCTGGAGAATCCGCATCAGGAGCGGCAATTCCAGGCCCACGAGCACGCCGATGACCAACACCGTGCCAAACAACAGCAGTTGAAACGCGCCGACATGCCCAAAGCCCCAGAACAACAGCGGCGCGGAAAGTCCGCCGATCAACGCAACGCCCAATTCGACTTCCAGGAAGACACGTGCGAGTTGGTCGACGATGAACCGCGATAGCCATGCCCCAATGCCCAAGGCCGACAAATAGACGCCGATCACGAGCGAAAACTGCGTGACTGAATCGCCCAAGACATAGCTCGCCAGGGTTCCGGCGAGCAATTCGTAGACAAGTCCGCACGTCGCGACCACCAACACGTTGATGTAGAGCAAGAACGACGGCGCGCGGTTCATCGAACCGGGATGGTTCATGCGATTATCCGACGATCGCGGCGGCGATGATCAAGGCGATTCCAATGAACAGGCCGGCAATGATCACGCCGAACGCCACATTCTGGTCTTCCTCGATCTCCTTCCGCATCGAAAAGGGCAAGAGCCGCGCGAGCAACCAAACACTGCCGCCGAAAATCACGATGCCCATGACCGAGAAGACGGCCGCCGCGACCAAGTGCCGGAGCAGGAGCGAGAGTCCCACAGGGTCGCCTTCCAACTGGGCCCACAAGGAGCCGACTTGCCACATTCCCAACGACAATGCTTCCGTCATTTTCCCCACCCATATCCCGAAGAGCCGCCGAAACCGCCACTGCCATGGCCGCCAAAAAAACCGGAATTCGTGCTGGAACCGCCCGACGGCAAATCGAGGGTTGGCGGTTTGATCCCCAGCGAGGCGACCACGGTGAACATGGTGAGCAAACCGAAGCACCATGCGAGATAAAACTTGACCAGCATCCAATCACGCTCCTGAAGCGATTCCGCCCCTAGGTCGCCACAACGCCGCCCTTCAGACGCGCTCGATGTGGCTATCCTGCCATCGCTTGGTTTCAAAACTGTTCTGGTAAAGGAACGCCGCGAGCGGCACACCGACGATTCCAACCAACATCCACACGAGCCACAAACCGTCAACCGTTCCCGCTGGTCGAAGGAATTGGATCGCGCCATTCAACAGCAGCAGCAACACGACGAACACCGGACACAGCGCGTAGATCCGTTTATCGACCGGGTTCGGCTGATTCGGCTTCACCCCCCATGATGGCGGCCACAATCGCACGCCGAACGCCTGGGCGACTTCGGTATGCGGCACATACACGCCATGCGAATAGGTGACCTCGGCCGCGCTGCCGCCAGCGGACTGGTCGGAAAACAGCGCAACCTCTTGGGACAGACTCTCCGGGGGCGCGATGTAATCCGACACCATGGCCTGCTCGCCCACGACCACCTTCCAAAAAAACTCGCCGATCACGTACCGGACGCTCGCCGGGCAACGTTGAAACAGTCGATAGGTGCGGCCCGCGTAACTGGTCCCGTTGCCGCTCCGACGCACCTCGCCGGGCGAAACCGGATCGACGTAGGTCCAATGCCCCGCATCATTCACCAACCAGCGGAATCCGAGCGACTCGCTGTGCAGCAGGTATTCCGTCCAAAAAAACTCGGTTCCCTCGATACGCACGGAGCGTTGCATGAAGCCGATCACCATCTGATCGGCGCCGCGGAATTTGCCGGTCCGCCCGAGCGGGATGAGCGGTGTCGCCTTCGCACCGTCGGATGGCGCCAGATAAACCAGATTCCCCTCGTGGAAATCCGACATGCCTTGGCAGTACGGGCACACAACCCGTTCGGCCCGTTCAGGCACATGGATCTCCAGCGCGCCCCCGCATTTCGGGCAGGCGATCGGCAGCGCCCCGATCACCTTCACCAACTGCGATTCGTCCTCGACCACCGGCGAAATGTTCAACTGCGCGAGCGTCGTCATGTCACCGATGAAGACGGCGGGCGACGTCCCATTGTAGTCCAAGGTCGCGAACCGCTGCCCCACGCTCGACAAGTCGGCATAGCGATGCGGCCGGGAAAAATCAGGTCGGAATGGCAACTCGCCCCGAGCCGCGATCAACCGCGCCTCGCCGGCTTCATTCACCACGAACGGAGGTCCGTCATCCAGCTTGACTTCGGCCCCGGGACGCAACGACTCCAGAGCCGGCATCTGGGCACTGTCCTTGAACTGCCGATTCACCGTGAACATGTACCGACCTTGAGCTTCGGCGAGCCAGCCCCAACGGTCGTTGGGAAATGCCGCGTACCACTCGTCCCACACAGCGCCCGAAGCATGCCGGTACTGAACGCGGCCCACAAGCACAAACGACTTGCCGCGATAAACACCTTCCAGGCCCAGGGCCAGCGGCGACGCCGTCTCGACCAACGCGGCCACTTTCCCCAAATCCTCAAGCTTGCGGTCGGCTCGCGCGACGGCGGACCCGCAGTGTTCGCAGACCGTGGCCAACGACACGCTTGCCGTGAACACCACCGGGGCGCCACAAGATGGACAAGGGGCTTCGATCCGCTTCATCGCTCGTTTCCGCCAAACCGCGTTCCGCCACGTCCCCTGCTGACGGGACACTTGGCGGGCGCTAGACTATCGGTCTTATGGGAAAGTTTCAACGAAAGATTGGCAAGTTTCCGCGACAAGCGGTGCGCGGCGGACTCCTCCCTGCCCCGGCCACGATCACGCTCTTCGTGCTGTTCGCATGGACTGGACAGGCCTTGTCCCAGGTCGCCGCCGCCCAATCACCCTCCAATGCGGCCACGCCCACGAAACCGCCCTTGCGCAAGACGGCCGCTCCACCGACAACGAGCCCCGCACCCCCGTTGGCGAATCGCCCGGGTCAAGAGGCGATGCCCCGGCCTCCTGCCGCCGGCTCGGCCATGAGCACGCCAGCGGGACCCGAATTGGCCGAACGGATCGTCCAACGACTCGACGAAATCAAACAGGCGTTCGGGCGCGGCGACACCGGCGCGAAAACACAGGCCGCGCAAACTGGACTCGTCGAACTGCTCGACCAACTCGCGGCGTCCGCCGAGCGCCAGGAAGCGGCTGAGCAAGGCCAAGGCGGCGGCGCGGCCGCGAGCGCCGCGACCCAACCGAAACCGATGCCCGCCCCGGCCCCGTCGCTCGCCACCGACGACGAGCAGAAACCGGATCGGAATGAATCGCAACCGCCCAGCTCACCATCGTCTGAGGGTCCGCCTGGAGCTTGGGGAAAACTTCCCGCGCAGCAACGTGAAGCGTTCCTGCAATCCTTGCGCGAAAAACGCTTTCCCGCGCGCTACCAGCGGATCTTGGAACAATACTATCGCGGCTTCCGAGGAAGCACGCCGTGACATTCCGGACCCTCATCGTGCCTCGATCGCGGGCATCCCGCTTCCGAAACTTCACGCCGACGCCGTCATGGATTGCGTCGCTGATCTCCGTGGCCACACTTAGCGGCCACTTTATACCCGGATGGCAACCACTGGCTGCTCAAGACATTGTGCGGCGGTTGGACGGCGCACGATTCAATGGCCAAGTCGTCGCGATCGCTACGGACGGAGCGATTCGCTACGCGGCCGAGCCGAAGACAGAGCCCAAGACCGAGCCGAAGACAGAGCCCAAAGCCGAGCCCAAGTCCGAGCCGAAGGCCGAGCCCAAGGCCGCGAATGCGACTCAGCCTCCGGCCGCATTTCCTGCGGAACTCGCTTCCGAGTCCGCGAAGCTCGATCTGGATATCGCGCGACTCGATGATTTGCTTTCGATTCGCTTTCAGACGTCCGCGGGCGCGGCTTCGCGGCCGCCCGCCGACGCATCATCGATCCGCGTCACGCTTCGCGATCGCTCCCGACTGCACGTGGATTCCTTGCGACTGGGCAACGAGCGACTCGAGTTGACGAGCGCCATGTTTCGCGGCGTATTGACCGTGGCAATTGACGCCGTCGCCCGCATCGAATGGGCGGCCGTCGACGCCTTGCCACCTCCGACCGATCTACTGTGGCGGCCATCGGCGGATCAGGATCGGCTGCTCGTGCGCGACGGCACGACGGTGCGCGCCATTGCGGGCATTGTCGAGCAAATGGACAGCGAGCAAATCACCCTGGATGTCGACGGCGAGCAGCGCAAGCTGCCGCGGGCGCGGATCGCCGCCTTGGTGTTCGCGACGCCTGAGTTGCCAACTCCGCCACCTTCCGCCCGCGAACTGCGGCTGGTCGACGGTTCTCGCTGGAACGTCTCGCAGGTGTCGCTTGATGAACGCGGATGGCAGGCGATATCCGGCGGCCTCGGCCCTCCTGGTAAAGCGAGTGGCGGTTCGGCGAATCCCGCGGATCGTTCCATCGGCGCCTCGACGGTCGCATTGCCCCGGGAAGTGGTCGAGGAACTTGTCGTTCGCTCGCCACGTTTGCGCTGGCTTTCCGAGTTGCAGCCCCGCGAAGTCACTCAACGGACGCTGGTCGCTTGGCCGCTCACGTGGGGACGTGATCGCGCTGTCTCGGGTGGCCCGTTGCTTATGAGCGGTTTGGAGTTTGCTCGCGGTTTGGGAACCCAGGCTGGCACGCGATTAACGTATGAGCTTCCGGCTGGCGCAGCATGGTTCGCGGCGACCGTCGGGCTGGATGACGCGGCTCGGGACCGCGGCGATTGCATCGTGGTCGTTCACGAAGGCGGTCCGAGCGACGAACCGCGCGAGCCACTCGCCCGAGTGCGGATTCGCGGCGGCGAACGTCCACGGGAATTACTCGTGCCAGTCGCTGGCCACAAACGGCTAACGCTTGTGGTAGAACCTGGAGTCGGGTTCGATGTCAGCGATCATGTCGACTGGGGCGACGCGCGGCTGATCGTCGCCAAAGCGGCTCCCTAGCCGGACTTACCCAGGACTTACCAGGCGGCGATTCCCAGCCGCGACACACCGCCGCGGCCCTCCGCGGCCTCGAAAAGCGGACGGACTATGGCGGAAACGTGGCGCGAACTCTACCCCTTCGCCTCGCGGATGTGCGACTTGGAACCGGGCCGCGACGAGCGGCGGATGCACTACGTGGACGAAGGTTCCGGTCCACCACTGTTGATGGTGCACGGCAACCCGACATGGTCGTTCTACTATCGTTCCTTGGTGCTCGCGTTTCGCGATCGTTACCGCACGATCGCCTGCGACCACCTTGGCTGCGGCCTTAGCGACAAACCGCAAGCCTATCCTTACACGCTTGCGCAGCACACCGAAAACCTGGTCCGGCTGATCGACCAGCTTGATCTCCGCGACATCACGCTCGTCGTGCATGATTGGGGAGGCGCCATCGGCCTTGGGGCGGCGGTGGCACGCCCCGAGCGGATCGCGCGGCTGGTGATCCTGAACACGGGCGCCTTTCCCCCGCCCTACATCCCGGCGCGGATTCTCGCCTGCCGCACGCCGCTCGCGGGCCGAGTCGCGCTGCGCGGCCTGAACTTGTTCGCCCGCGCCGCGCTTACCATGGCAACCCGCCGTCCCGGTGGACTTTCGCCCGCCGTTCGCGCCGGCTTGCTGGCCCCGTACGACAGCTGGCGAAATCGAGTCGCCATTTGGCGTTTCGTTCGCGACATCCCGATCACCCGGCGGCATCCAACGTGGCAGACTTTGGCCACGCTCGAAAACCGCCTGCCGACGCTTGCGAATCGCCCCGTTCAGTTGATTTGGGGCCTTGGAGACTGGTGTTTCACCACACGCTGCCTGGACCGATTCCAGCAGATCTTTCCGCAAGCCCGCGTGCGCCAGCTGCCCAATGCCGGCCACTACCTGCTTGAGGACGCCCCCGACGACGTCGTGGAAGAAATCGATCGCTTCCTCAAGGAAACGTGATCGCCCGTATTCCAAGGTTTCCGATCGATCGAACGCAGCGGCTCCATCCGCCCGGCGGAAACGCGAGCGACGGTTTTGCCGCTCCACCCCTCTGCCAGCCGCGCACCCACTTTTGATCAGCGAACGTTAAGGCGAAGGCTGCGAGACTGACAGCTTCAGCCGTCCGAGCACATTGACGACCGGCAACAAGGCGGCGAAGGCATCAGTGCCGCGAAGCGATGAACTGGCGAGCTTGAGATGGCCGGCGCCAATGCCTTGTCGCGCCAATGTGGCGTCGAGCGGAATCCATTGGCCGTCGATCCAGACTTCGTTCCACATGTGATAGGCGAAGCCGCCCAGCGACTCGGCGTAAACCAGCCCAATCGCAACCCGAGCCGCCAAGCCACGCGAGCGGCATAGCGCCGCCAGCAACACGGCGTGTTCCGTGCAATCCCCTTCGCCCGAACGCGCGACTTCGGCGGCGGTCGCCATCGCCTGTGAAAACTGCTTGGGCTGCACATGCCGTCGCACCAACGCTTCCAGGGCGATCGCTACTCGCCACGCGTCGGACTCATCCGCCGCCACACTCTTCGCCAACGCCACCACCGTCGCATCGTCGGATTGCACGAGACCGTTCGCAACCCGTTCGTCGTCCGTCGGGGCCGCCTCCATCGGTTGGCCGTCGCTCGACGGCGGCCGGACATCGGATGGCGTCCCGTCGGCGAGCTTCGCCGGTCGAATCGCCCGCACTCGGACTTCCGCGCGTTGCTCATCCAACTTGCGGACGGACTGGCTGGCACTGGATGGAAACACGCCCTCGATTGACCCATGGGTGAGCTCGGCCAAATAGACCATTTCGCGGCGTCCATGTGGATCGGCAGGCATGTTCGCGACAGGAATGCGCGTCGCGGCTCCGAGGTCGAAAGCCGCGTCGGCGGTTTCCTCGGCGAGTGCCGTTGCACGGTCGGTCCGCACCGTTTCCATTCCGGGAGGCGGAAACGTCGAGACCGATCGCACCGTTTCCCCCTGTTCGTCGACCCAGTGCGTCGATTCCAACTTGATCGCCCCAACGGTATCGACGCGGCGAATCTTCCGCAGCGATCGAGAGTGACCCTCGATTCGCAACGCCTCGACACCGGCATCCTGCAACTCGGTTTTTCCGATTTGATTCAGCAACGGGACGATGGCTTGCACGCTCCGCTTTTCACCCGGGCTCCATGGTTGGCTCAGCAATCTTTCGACCGCGAAGAAGCCGCCCAGTTGCTCGTTCCACGGCAGCGACTGCCGTTCCGTCTTGCCGGGAGTCGCCGACTCGATGGCCAGCGATCCGTCCGATACTTGGCCGCGCGTTAAGGTCCATTCACCGCCCGAGGAGACTTGGCTTTCGAACCGCACAAGACCGCCGGCTGGCCGTTCCCAACTCACCAACCGCAGCGTTTGACGCAGCTGCTGGCCGAAGCGGGCCAACGCCACCACTTGCTCCATTTCGATCCGCTCCAGCGTCTCGCCCTGTTCGTCGATCACGCGTTCTCTTCGCGTTCGCGCATGCCCTACCTTGCGTCCCTCGATGCGACTCACTTCCCAAATCTCGTGAACGGGGCTCAAAGACGCTGCGGCGTCCGTCGACGGCTTGCGGGCCGCCGACTCCAAGCGGGAGGCTGGCAAGTTTTCCGGAGCGGTTCTATCACCCGCCTCCGTCCCCGGCATCGAATCGCCACCCGCGGCGTTGGACGCTGGCCCCCGCGGATCCGAGCTTGCCGGTCGACAGCCGCCGCCGGTGGCCACCGCAACCAGAATGGCCACGACGGCGAGCCACACCTTCGAGGTTCGCGTTCGAGCGGTTGCCAGATCACGTCGGCCGCTCGGGTCGTGATGAATGTTTGGCGTGGCTGCTCGCGGATCGAGGCCCCGCGTTCCCCTGGGATGGCAAACAAACACAGGTTGCCAGGCGTACAGTATGTAGGTTGTCCGCAAGCAACGGTCGATGTTCGCCAGGACAACGCCAATGTGGTGGAAAATCGACATTTTGAGTGTCTCGCGGCAAGTTGGTCGCGACCGGAACAACCGTTGAATGAAGGGGTCTGAATTGTCGCGACAACTGGTCCCTTCGACCAGGGCGTTGCGAGCATGGTGCTAGACTTCCGGGGAAGCATCGGGGAAGCCACTTGGCCGAACCGGCCGCTCCCGCCGTCCCCCAACGAACACGCGCATCGCTGCGGGCAGATTCTCTCCAATGGAAATGGCAATTGCGCGAAAACGTAACCTAGGCTTAGCAAGTCCCTTCGATTCGGCCACGGACGCGCCAAATCCACTCGACAACGTCCTCGTGTTCGCCTGATTCGGGGTTAGGAAATGGGCTTTTTGAAACGTATTTTCGGTAATGAATCCATCGGGGAATCGGCTGTGCCGGTCGCCGAACCTGGGGCGGCGTCATGGACGGAAGAACAAATGGAGGCGCATCTGGAAGTCGCCCGCTACGGCGACTTTCTCCTGACGGATGCCATCCGACCGTCGTTCGATCTGCGGGTGACGCCACGGCAAGGTTTCCGCCATGACCACTATCGCGATGAGCAGACCCGCTCCAGCATTCCAGTGCTGATGGCGTCGGCGTCAGCCGAACGGCTGTTTGACCTGTTCCTCGATTTGCTGGAACCGCTCGGCGATGACGTCGATGTGGTGCTCGAAACCAGCCACCACCGCGAACACGGCGGACACCTGGATCTGTACCGCGAAAGTATCGAACTGCCGATCCTGAAAAGCCTCTTGTGCGACTACGAGCACCTCCTGCTGAATGACGGATGCACCGGCATCGCCGTGCTCAATCCGGCCCTGCCACAGGAAGTGCAATTCGACGAGCACAAACTGCTCATCGTGTACGGCAAACCGCTGCAACCGTTCGAACAGGTGTTCCGGCGATACGGGGTCCCGCGGATCGACAATCTAAAGTTCGTCACCGAAGCCGAACATGTGCATTCGTCGAACGACAACTTCGCGGGCGAATTCGAGCAACTCCGCAATCAATTGGGAATCGAACGCCGTGGCGGCAAGGCCGCTTGGTAGGACCGGCCGACGCAGGCCGCGAACTCAGGACTTGCGTCGCAAAAAGTAACGCTGCACTTCGGCGACACAGGACTGCCCAGTGGGCGAGAGCTCTCCGCAGCGTGCCTCGGCGGTCCGTGCTCGCAGCAAACAGGCCTTCGTCCGCGTCGCCACACCCTCGGACAAATCGCGGTCGATGTCGTCGGCCGTCAAGCCAAAACAGGCGCAGATCGGCGCTTCGGGATCCTTGGGATACACCGGAGCGCGCATCGCCGTCACCGAGATGGTCCGTTCGAACATGTCGAAGTAAACCACGTCGCAGTGGGGCGACGGACAGAAGTTCGCGGTCTCGGCAATCGCCACGGCGGCCGGTTCGCGCACATGCCGAGTCACGACCGCCCTCGGAACGGGAGTTCCGATCGCCCCGCACCTTGGACACAACTCGTCGGTCGCATCGGGTTCGCGGACAAACGCTTTGTTCATGCCCCGATCCCCCGACGCGGCGCAAGCAACCCCATCGCGGCGTCGACCAGTTCCGGCGAAACAAATGCCAGGTTGGCAATGATCATCGCCAGCCCAAACGTCGGCATTCCGAGGCACAACGCGATACCTCCATGCACGGCAACCGCCATTGCCAACATGACGGGTCGAGTGAGCCGGGGCCAGACGAGCACCGCGTAAAACGTCTCCCAGAAGACGGTGGCGTGGGAAAGGATCGCGATCAACCACGGCCAATGGGCAAGCCATGTCATATCGATCGATTGGTACTCATAGTTGGCGACCGCGAACCAAACCGCGCTGCCGTCCCACCAGGATGTCCCCTTCAGTTTGCTGATGCCGCCAAACAGGTAGACGACACACAGATGAACTTGAATCAAACGGATCGCGATGTTCGCTGACACACTGCCCGAAGCGGACTCGTTCCGCAGGCCACTTCGCCTCCGCCACCAAGCATCCACGGAGTAAACCGCGCCGGCCGGCCCGACCACCAGATACATCGCCAGCATGGCGTTCACTTGATCAAGTCCAAACAAGGCGCCTTGCAGACGGTGGCAGTACGCGATCGTCGCGATCCAGGCGAGCACCGCGGAGACACGCGTGAACAGCCCGAGGGTCAAGGCGGCGAACACAATCAGGGCGCCGATATGAGCCGTCCATAACGCCGCCGGCGACTCGAGATACCACAAGTAGCTCCAGGCGTATCCGCCACCGCCACCACCGAGGAACTGATTCGCTTCCCGCGATACCCAGCTATGGGTTCCCAGGAATGCTTCCAGATCCAACGCCCACACCAAGTGCGTGTAGAACAACATGGCGCCGCCGAAAATCCGAATCAACGCCAGCGTGTGCGGAGCGGCAGCGGCAAACCAAAACTGATCCCAGCCGTCGGCCATCCCACGGCCCCATTCTCGCACGGCACTCGCGGATCGCTGTGTCGCCTCGCCCCACGTCATGGCAACACCTCGGCAAAGAGCCGCGCGTCATCCGGATGGATCGCATAGCTTTCGGGCGCGTCGAGCCGCCGGCGCCGCTCACGGATCTCTTCCACGCCGGCCAGTCGGTGCTCGACCCGACCAAGCACCCCGGTCGCGGCCCCGCGCTGGTGAATCAAATGTTGCAGATACGAGTCGCGCAGGGTGTGGTAGTAAGTCTCGTAGCTCTCGCGACTGCGACGCCATTGCATCAGCTCTTCGATGTTTTCCGAAAGCCCCGGCGGCGCTACACTTGGCACATGCCCGACCCACAGCCTCTCGCTCAGCATGAAATGCCGATGGTAAAGCAAGCGAGGTTGCTGCCGTCGCAAGTCGGGAAACCGCACTTCCTCGGACGGCCGGCCATCCGCGAACTCCAACTTCACGCGAAAGAGATGGCTGGGCCCCGGGTCGGGCGCGAAGAATGCATAGCCATGCTGTAAAAACATCGCCTCGATGTACGGATGGAACCAGCGCATCGCCGCCATCGCGGCGGGCGATCCGTCGGATACTCCCGGTGCCGGCGTGCTGGCAAAGGTGAACGGCGCAAGGAACACGGCCGCCACATGGCCCGCAATCAAGATGCTCGCCACCCACCGAGCCCGTCGCGACCAGGAACGACGCGGCGCCGCGACGGCCTGGCTCAACGAAGCCGATGGGGCCGAAGGCGTCTCGCTCATCAACGAGGTGGACTTCACCACCGCGGTCGCTGCGGCCTCCGATGAATCCGGGGATTGCGTCGTGGACCGCGCTTCGCCCAGACCTTCTTGGGTTGATTCCTTCGGTACGCGCGCGGAAGACGACCGCGCTCGGGCGGATGTCGACGCGGATGAATTGGAGCCCCGGCGCGGGGCCGGAGCAGGAGCGGCCATGCTTGAACCATCGACGCCTACGCCACTCGGGCCGTAGCCGCACCCGCCACCGCCGCATAGATGGCACGCCCCGCGCGGTCGACACCCTTACGCGGCCGGTACGTCTCGCGCAATTGACACGCGCGAAACAACAGGCGCCGTTCCCATCCCATCCAGACGGTCGAGTCCAAACAAAAACACCCTTGCCAACCGAAGGTGGGCAAGGGTGTCGTATTCATCGGCGATCGGTAGACGCCTCGACGTTCGACAAACTTCCGCGGAAGCGGTCGCCGAACGGGAAGCTTACTAAGAAGCTTACCGAGCGTTAGCGATCTTTTCCGAATCCAAGTCAAACCGCAGCGTGCGATCGTCACCCGCCT